>JBKPBS010000095.1:0-11188 GCA_046726915.1 Actinomycetota bacterium | reverse complement strand
CTCCGCGTCCTAGCCTGGGCGCGGTGGGGGTCGGCGCGGCGGCGCTCGCGGCTGTAGCCGTCGCGGCGGTGCTCGGGGTGGGCGCCGCCGGCGGCGGGGACGACGATGCCCTGCGCGGCCGTACGCCGGTCTCGCATCTCGAGGTCCTCTCGGGGCACCCGCTCGCCACCCGGGCCGCCGAGCGCCTCCTCGAGGAGCGCTTCATCACGATCCGCGACGACGACAGCGCCTCAGTGCGCTGCTCGGGTCGCGTGCCCAAGCCGGCACACTCCATCCGGCGCTGCCGCCTCCGCTATCCCGGCGGGACCGTTCGCACCATAGTGCTGCTCACGACGGCCAACGGCGCCGAAGTCCTGAGCGAGCGCTGACGTGGAGCACATCGAGCTCGTCGTCCTCTTCCTGCTGGTCACGGTCGCGGCGCTCACGGCGCTCGCGCGGGTGCTTGGAGTGCCGTACCCGATCCTGCTGGTCATCGGCGGCAGCCTCGTCGGGTTCGCGCCCGGTGTGCCCGACGTGCAGCTCGAGCCGGACCTGGTGCTGCTGATCTTCCTCCCGCCGCTGCTGTTCAACGCGGCGTACTTCACCTCGGTGCGCGACCTGCGCGCCCACGCGCGTGCGATCACGCTGACCGCGATCGGGCTTGTGCTGCTCACGACCTGTTCCGTCGCGGTGGTCGCTCATGCCGCGATCGACGGCCTGCCCTGGGCGGCGGCGTTCGCGCTCGGCGCCATCGTGTCGCCCACCGACCCGCTGGCCGCGACGACGATCGCCCGGCGTCTCGGTGTGCCGCGCGGGATCACCACCGTGATCGAAGGCGAAAGCCTCGTCAACGACGGCACCGCCCTTGTGGTCTACCGGACCGCGGTGAGCGCGGCGGTGGGAGGCAGCTTCGACCTGCTCGACGCCACCGGCGACTTCCTCGTAAACGTGGCGGGCGGCATCGCGATCGGGTTCGTCGCCGCCGTTCTGGTCGTCAAGGCGCTGAAGACGCTGGTCGGCGACGACGTCGTGGGCGTCGTCACGTCGCTCGCCGCCGGCTACGTCGCCTACATCCCCGCCGAGGAGATCGGCGTGTCCGGCGTGCTCGCCGCTGTCGTGATCGGCCTGATCGTGGGATACAAATCGCCGGCCCTTTCGACGCCCGCGTCGCGCCTGCGCGGCTACGGATTCTGGGAGGTGCTGGTCTTCCTGCTGAACGCCGTGCTGTTCGTGCTGGTCGGGCTACAGCTGCCGGGCATCCTGTCCGCGCAGGACCGCTCGGCCCCTGAGCTGATTGCGCTGGCGGCCCTGGTGGGTGCCGTCGTCGTGGGGACCAGGCTCCTCTGGGTGAACACGACGCCGTACGTGATCCGGGCCCTCGACCGCCGGCCGTCCCAGGTCGCGCGCCGCGTGGGCTGGCGAATGCGGTTGGTGACCGGCTGGAGCGGGCTGCGCGGCGCCGTTTCGCTCGCAGCCGCGCTCGCCCTCCCCCATGGCTTCCCCGAGCGCGACCTTCTCATCTACCTGACGCTCGCTGTCATCTTCGCGACGCTCGTGGCGCAGGGCCTGACGCTGCCGCTCCTGATCCGCCACCTCGGCATACAGGACGACGGAGCCGGCGAGCGCGAGGAGCTCCACGCCAGGCGAGAGGCCGCGGAGGCCGCGATCGCGCACCTGCGCCGGCTGAACGACGAGGACTGGACGCGCGAGGACAGCGTGAGCCGGCTGATCGCGCTGTACGAGTTCCGCCACCGCCGGCTGAGCCAGCGGGCTGGAAAGCTCGACGGCGACGAGGAGGACAACCTCGACGAGCGCTCGTGGGGCTATCAGCGCATGGTGCGCGAGGTGCTGGACGCCCAGCGCGGCCGCATCATCGAGCTCCGCAACGAGGGCGCAATCTCGGACGAGGTGATGCACGCGCTCGAGCGCGAGCTCGACCTGGAGGACCAGCGCCTAGAGATCTGAGCGGCAGCCGCGCCTTGAGTCGCCCACACTCAAGGGGTCAGACCCCTTGAGTCGACCACGCTTAGGGGGTCTGACCCCTTGAGTCGACCACGCTTAGGGGGTCTGACCCCCTGAGTCGTGCGGGATCTCCACTCTGATCACCGTGCCGCGTCCCGCGGGGCTCCTGACGCTCAGCGTTCCGTCGACCGCGGCGACCCGGTCGGCTATGCCGCCCAGCCCCGACCCGAGCAGATCGGCGGCGCCGCGGCCGTTGTCGCTCACCACGATCCGGAGCCTGCCGTCCTCGTCCGTGGCGCTCACCTCGATCGAGGTCGCCTCCGAGTAGCGCGCCGCGTTGGTGAGCGCCTCGGCGACCGCGAAGTAGGCCGCCGCCTCGACCGGCGCCGCGAAGCGCCGCTCCGGAACGTCCACCAGCTTGGCCGGAATGCTGCAGCGCTCGACGAGCGCATGGAGCGCCGGCCGCAGCCCGCCCTCCGTCAGGACCACCGGATGGATTCCGCGGGCGAGCTCACGCAGCTCAGCCGTGGCATCGGTTAGCGACTGCATGGCCGCGTCGAGGAAGTCGGCCGCCCGCATGGGATCCGCATCGATCTGAGCTCGCGCCATTTGCAGGTCCATCGCGAGCTCCACGAGCCGCTGCTGCGCGCCGTCGTGCAGGTCACGCTCCAGCCGGCGCCGGGCCGCGTCGGCCGCCTCGACGATACGCGCACGCGATGCGCGCAGCTCCGCCTCCGCCTCCTTGCGATCGGTGATGTCGCGCAGGTACCCCGCAAACCCCGGCTGGTCGGGCAGGTCGATTCTCGTGATCGTCAGCTCGACGGGGAAGGTCGAGCCATCCGAGCGCATGCCGGTTATCTCGATGCGACGATCGAGGACTGACGGGACGCCCGTGGCGAGATAGCGCGCGAAGCCCCGGCGATGGCGATCGCGCAGCTCGGGAGGGACGATCAGGCCCGCCATGTCACGCCCGACCGCCTCGGCGGCGCTGTAGCCGAACGTTCGCTCCGCGGCAGGGTTGAACTCGAGCACGTGGCCGTCGTCGTCGATCGTGATGACGCAGTCGAGTGCGACGTCGAGCATCGCCTGGTGGCGCGTCCTCTCGGCGTGGAGATGCTCCGCATCGCGACGGCGCTCGATGGCCTGGCCGATCTGGTCGCCGAGCGTGGCCATCGTGGCGAGCAGCTCGGAGTCGAGCTCGCGCGCCTCGCCGGTGAAGAACTCGACGACTCCGAGCACGCCGCGCGCGCTGCGGAGCGGGAAGCAGAACGCGGCCCGCAGGCCGGCGCGCCGCGCGGCGGCGCGCCGCGGGAAGTTCGCGTCGTCCTGCACGTCCGGGATCCACGCGGCCTCTCCGCTGACCCACACGCGCCCCGGCAGGCCCTCGCCGGCGGCGAGCGTGATGTTCCGCGAGAGCGCGACGAACTCTTCGTCGTCGACATCGGGCGCGCACCACGTCTCGATGCAGACGAGCACGTTCGGCTTGCCGGGAGGCGGTTCCCAGGCCGCGCCCAGCCGCCAGCCGAGCCCTTCCCCGATCGCACCCAGCGCCCGCTCGAGCGCCTCCTGCGGATCCAACGTCTCCGCGAGGCTGCGGGCCACGCGGTGCTCCGTCCTCGGCAGGGTGGCCATCTTCCCCAATGATCCTCCGAAGTGCCGCCGGATGCGAGCGCTGCAGGCGTCGCTCCGCGCCTATCCTGAGTCCATGGCGGAGTCGCCCCGGATCCTGCTCTTCGACATCGACGGCACGCTCGTGTCGACGGGCGGCGCGGGAGCCGTGGCCTGGAAGCGCGCCTTCGAGGAGCTGCACGGGATCCCCGCCGACATCGGCGAGTTCACCGACGCCGGCATGACGGACCCGGACGTGGGGACGAAGACCTTCGAGGCGGTGATGCACCGCGAGCCGACGGCGCGCGAGCTGGCTCAGCTGCTCCAGCGGCGGCTCGAGCACCTGCCCGAGGCCGTGGCCGAGAGCGAGAGCTACCGGGTGCTGCCGGGCGTGCCCGAGCGCCTGCGACAGCTGAGCCGTGACGGTCACCTGCTCGGGCTGATCACGGGGAACGGCGACGGCGCGGCAGCGGTGAAGCTGGCGCGCGGCGACCTCAACCGCTGGTTCACGTTCGGCGCCTATGCGACCGCGGGCGTCGACCGCCCGGGCATCGTGCGTCAAGCCGTGCAGCGCGGCGAGGCGATGCTCGGCTGCGACGTGCCGAACTCCGACATCTTCGTGATCGGCGACACGCCGCTCGACATCAGTGCGGCGCACGCCGTCGACTGCACCGCCATTGCGGTGGCCACCGGACACTACGACGCGGCGGCACTCCGCGAGGCGGGCGCCGACCACGTGCTCGGGACGCTCGAAGAAGAGCTTCCGGTGTTAGGGTCGGACGACGGCTGAGCAACACTCAACGGTTACCGATCGATTCCTCGCCGAACTGAAGGCGACGACGCTCCGCTACGAGGATCGGACGCAGGCGCGCGAGGAGTCCGCGCGTGTGCTCGAGGACCGGGGTGTCCTGTACGCGGACGACCCCGAGCGCGTCCAGAAGCGCCTGGAGCGGCTGGGCGCTGACTGGAGCTTGGCCCGCGCCGTCGATGAGACCGCCAAGGGCAAGAGCACCGGCCGCAACCTCGACATGGAGCTCGACCCGGCGAGCTTCGGCGCTGACGTCCTCGGCCTCGAGCGCCTCATGGGTCGCAACGACCTTGTGGACGTCGGCTTCCTCGAGCGCGGCTATCGGGCCGGCCGGGCGGTCGGGCGGATCGCGGTGAGCGCACCAGAGGCGCACTACGGCACCGGTTTCATGATCTCCCCGCGCCTCCTGCTGACGAACAACCACGTGCTCCGGACCGCCCAGGAGGCGGGCCGCGGCCATGTTGAGTTCAACTTCCAGGCGGGGCTCGATGGCCGCTCGCTCGTGCCGGTCGCGTTCGGCCTAGAGCCCGAGGTCTTCTTCGTGACCAGCCGCGAGCTGGACTTCAGCGTCGTGGCGGTTGCGCAGCAGAACGAGCAGGGCGCCGTGCTCTCCGGGTTCAGCTGGCTGCATCTGATCGAGCAGGAGGGCAAGGCCCTCAAGGGCGAGGTCGTGAACATCATCCAGCACCCGAACGGGGAGCCGAAGCAGCTCGCCCTGCGCGAGAACCAGATCGTCGACGTGCTCGACCTCCACCTCCAGTACGAGACCGACACCGCGCCGGGCTCGTCCGGGTCGCCCGTGTTCAACGACCAGTGGGAGGTCGTCGCGCTCCATCACTCGGGTGTGCCGCTGAAGGACGACCAGGGGCGCTACCTCGCCATCGACGGCTCGCTGTGGACGCGCGACATGGGCGAGCAGCGGCTCGCATGGAAGGCGAACGAGGGCGTGCGGATCAGCCGCGTGCTCCGCGCACTGCGCGACCAGGCCCTCACCGGCGCGCCCGACGCTCTGCGAGCCGAGGTGTTTGCGGCGGGTCCCGCGCCGGGTCTCGTCCCTGTCGAGCAGAGCGCCGCCGCCGGAGTGCCCGTGGCCGTCGCCGGTCCGCCGGGGCTGCCGATCAGCGTCAGCGTGACGATCGGGGCGCCGGCCGGCCCTGTGGTCCTCCAACCGCCCAAACCGCCTCCCGTGATCCGGGAGCAGCCCCCGGTCGAGGACGATCCCGAGGTAGAGGCGGCGCTTCGAAACGTCGAAGCCGCCCGCGACCGCCCGTACTACGACGAGACGGCCGACGGCGCGGCGCGTGATGGCTACTACGAGGAGATCGACCCCGAAGCCGGCGGGGAGGCGATCTTCCAGGCACTGCACGACCTGCTCGACCGGACGCACAAGCCCCGTCCCGCCTACAGCCCATCGCGGCTCGTCTACCCGTGGGTGGATCTCCACGAGGATCGGCTGATCCACAGCATCTACTCCGACCGGACGTTCAGCCCCGAGGAGCTGATCCGCGCCGACGCGGGCGTCGAGCTCGCGCGCACCGCGCGCTTCGAGGAGCTCGTCCGAAGCGAGTCCGCGGTCGGCCCCAAGACGCTCGAGGCGGAGTTCGACGCCCTCGAGGCCGCGCTTCCTTACAACTGCGAGCACGTGGTGCCGCAGTCCTGGTTCAACAAGGAGGAGCCGATGCGCGGCGACCTCCATCACCTCTTCGCGTGTGAGTCCGGCTGCAACAGCTTCCGCGGGAACTTCCCGTACATCGACTTCCCCGACAGCGACGAGGCCGTCCGCGAGGACTGCGGCCACCGCGAGGCTCAGGGCTTCGAGCCGGGTGCAGGGAAAGGGCCGATTGCGCGCGCAACGCTCTACTTCCTGCTTCGCTACCCGGGTCTCGTGGGCGACCCGCCCCAGGAGCTGGGCGCAGCGAGGCTCAACATGCTCCTGGACTGGCACACGGGCGATCCGGTCGGCGATTACGAGCGACACCGGAACGCGGCAATCGCAAACCTGCAGGGGAACCGCAACCCGCTGGTGGACCACGAGTCCTGGGCGAAGCGGATCGACTTCGCCCTGGCGTGGGCCACGTGAGCCGCGCACTCTTAGGTATACAACTAATACCTCGCTAACGTTTCGGGCGTGGCGGCACGCCGGAGCTTCGAAGCGCCTCCCCCTGCTCAGGCCGAGTTGACGGAGGCGCTTCACGATTTCTTCCGGGCCGCGCGACGCGCACGCGGGCGCGCCGCGCGGGATCCCTCGCCCGGCGGTCTCTCACTGGCGCAGTACCACCTGCTCGAGCCGCTCGGGGACGGACCGCGGACGAACCGCGAGCTCGCCGAGTTCGCCGGCATCTCGGCGCCGACCGCGACTCGCATCGTCGACGGACTGCTCGAGCGGGGCCTCGTGTCGCGCGTCGCGGACCCGACCGACCGCCGCGCGGTCGTGATCTCGCTGACCGCGAGCGGCCGTGCCTCACTCGCCAAGAAGGAGCGGGAGTACAGCGCCGTCCGCAACCGCATCGCGGAAGCGCTCGAGCCCCACGAGCAGGAGATCGCGACCGAGCTGCTGCGTCGGCTCGCCGCCGTGATCGAAGAGCTGTGACCGGGCCGGCGCCGGCATGAGCCCGACGGTCACTCGCCAGCACTACAACGTGACGCTCGCGGCGCTGGCCGTCGCGGCGCTCGCATACGCGCTCCTGCAGACGATGGTCGCGCCGGCGCTGCCCGAGATTCAGCACGAGCTCGACGCCTCGCCGAGCACGGTCACCTGGGTGCTCACGGTGTACTTGCTGAGCGCGTCCGTCACCACACCCATCCTCGGCCGGCTCGGGGACATGTTCGGCAAGGAGCGCATGCTCGTCGCGGTCCTCGCACTCTTCGCACTCGGGTCGGTGATCGCAGCGCTGTCGGAGAGCCTCGGGCTGCTCGTGGCGGGCCGCGCCGTGCAGGGCGCGGGCGGCGCCGTCTTCCCGCTGGCGTTCGGGATCATCCGCGACGAGTTCCCGCGCGAGCGCGTCGCCACCGGCATCGGCCTGATCTCGGCGACGTTCGGGATCGGCGGGGGAGCGGGCCTCGTGCTGAGCGGCCTGATCGTGGACAACCTCTCCTACCGGTGGATCTTCTGGTTCGGGCTGGTCGTGGTCCTCATCGCACTGATCGCCGCGCACCTGTTCGTCCCAGAGTCGCCGGTCAAGTCGCCGGCTCGGATCGATTTCGGCGGTGCCGCGCTTCTGTCGGGCGGGTTGACCTGCCTCCTGCTCGCGGTCAGCGAGGGCAACAGCTGGGGCTGGGGCTCCGCGCGCATCGTCGCGCTCTTCGCCGTGGCTGCCGTCCTGCTGGTGGTCTGGGCGCGCTACGAGCAGAGGGCGCTCGAGCCCCTGGTGGACATCGAGCTGCTGCGCGTGCGCGGTGTCTGGACCACCAACCTCACCGCGTTTCTGATCGGCTTCGGGATGTTCGGCTCGTTCATCCTCATCCCGCAGTTCGTGCAGACCCCGGAGTCCGTCGGCTACGGCTTCGGCGCGGGAGTCACGGGCGCCGGGCTGTTCCTGCTCCCGTCGGCGGCCGTGATGCTCGTGGCGGGACCGCTCGCGGGGACGCTCGGCACGCGGGTGGGGTCGAAGCTGCCGCTCCTGATCGGCACGGCCTCCGCGGCGGCGAGCTTCCTCTTCCTTGCGGTGGCCCACTCCGAGAAGTGGCAGATCGTGGTGGCGGTCTCCCTGCTCGGCTTCGGGATCGGCATGTCGTTCGCGTCGATGGCGAACCTGATCGTCGAGGCCGTGCCGCAGCACCAGACCGGCGAGGCCACCGGGATGAACACGATCATGCGGACCGTCGGCGGCGCCTTCGGGGCTCAGATCGCGGCGGCGATCGTCACAAACCACATCGCCGAGGGCTCCCACTACGCCGCGGAGTCCGGGTTCACGACCGCGTTCGTGATGGGAGCGATCGCGGTGGCTATCAGCTTCGCGGCGGCCACGCTGATCCCGGGCCGCCGCCCGCACCCGGCACACGACGGCGTGCCCGAGGCGGGGCTCGGCGCCGCGGGCCGGCCCGGGCTCGCCCGGCAGAGGCGTGACGTGATCGTCGAGGAGCCGTACCCGGTGTCCGACCGGCACCGCGACCACGTGTAGGCACGCAGCCGGTGGGAAGATTGGGCCGTGGGCGGAGGCACCCCGCTTTTCGGCCGCGCCGGCGAGTTGCGCGCGCTCGACGCGGCGCTCGACTGGATCGGCTCTCGGGAGGGCGGCTTCGTCCTGGTCGGCGGCGAGCCCGGCATCGGCAAGTCGCGCGTGCTCGACGAGCTCGCCGTTCGTGCCGGCCCGCGTGGCCACCTGGTCCTGACCGGTCGCGCGGCGGAATTCGAGCGCGAGCTCCCCTTCGCGGCGTGGATCGACGCGCTCGATGCCCACCTCGGGACGCTCGACCGGGACCGCCTGCAGCGGCTCGGCGTGGAGCGGATCGAGGACCTCGCCGGGATCTTTCCCGCGCTCGGAGACTCGACCGCCCTCGGGGACTCCGCGCCGGCCGCGGTCGCCGACGACCGCTACCGCGCCCACCGCGCCGTCCGCGAGCTGCTCGACGGTCTGGCGGCCACGCGCGGGCTCGTGCTCGTGCTCGACGACCTGCATTGGGCGGATGAGGCCTCGCTCGAGCTGCTCGAGGCGCTCGCGCGCCGCCCGCCCGAGCGCGCGGTGCTGATCGCGGGCGGGCACCGGCCGGCCGCCGAGCTTGATCCGCTGCGCGCCGCGCTCGACCGTGCGCCTCGCGCGCTGCCGCTCGAGGTCGGCCCGCTGAGCCGCGAGGACGCGGAGCAGCTCGTGCCCGCGGACCTCCCCGCTCCCGAGCGCGCCGAGTTGCTCGACCAGGCGGGAGGCAACCCGTTCTACCTGGAGCAGCTGGCCCGCGTGCCCGGCTCCTCGGCGGAGCGCGGCCCGGGCGAGCTGCTCGAGGGCGGATTCCGGTTGCCCGCGGGCGTGGTGGCGTCGATCGCCCAAGAGCTCGCCGCGCTGTCCGACTCGGCCCGCACCCTCCTGCACGGCGCCGCCGCCGCGGGCGAGCCGTTCGACCTCAGGCTCGCGGCCGCGGCCGCGGGCACAGGCCTCGACGACGCTCTGGAGGCGATCGACGAGACGCTCGCGGTAGATCTCGTGCGGACGACTCAGACCCCGGATCAGTTCGTGTTCCGCCATCCGCTCGTCAGGCGCGCGGTGTACGCGGCCGCCGGCGAGCGCTTCCGGCTGACCGCGCACCGCGCGGTCGCGGCGGCGCTGGAGGAGCGCGGCGCGGACGCGTCGGCACGTGCGCACCACGTGGCCCGGTCCGCGGCGCCCGGGGACGAGGCGGCCATCGCCCTGCTCGTGGAGGCGGCCGATCACCGCATGGCGCGCGCGCCGGCATCCGCCGCGGTGTCGTATTCCGACGCACTCCGGCTGCTCGGCGACAGCGATCGCGAGCGCCGCTCCGAGCTGCTCGCGCGCAGGGCCCGGGCGCTCCTGGCAGCGGGGCACCTGGAGGAGAGCCACGACGCCATGGCGGACGCGCTCGAGCTGGCCCCGGAAGGCGGCTCGGTGGACCAGATCATCCTGCTCGCGGACATCGAGCTGTGGCTGGGCCAGCCCCAGGCCGCCGTCGAGCGGCTGCGCGGCGCGCTCGAAGCGCTCGCCGACGAGGATCCGGGCGCTGCCGCGCTGCTGGGCCTGCGCCTGATGCTGATCGACCGGCAGAGCGCGCACATCGAGGAGGCGCTCGCCCACGGGCAGGAGGCCCTGAAGGCCGCCGAGCGCGCGGGCGACGAGGTCATGCTGGCGGCTGTCGAGGCGACCTTCGCGGAGCTCGCTGCGCATGTGGACACCGCGACGGCGACCAGCCTGCACGAGGCCGCCGCGGCGCGCGTGGAGGCGCTTCCCGAGGAAGAGCTTCGGCGCGCGCTCGATGCGCTCTACTCACTCGGCTGGGGGGCCGTGCACCTGGAGCGGTACGACGACGCCGTGCGCCACTTCGCCCGCGGGCTGGACGTGGCGAGGCGCTCGGGCGCCGAGGGCTACGTGATGACGCTGCGGACCGAGCCGATCGAGCCGTTGATCCGGAGCGGCCGGGTATCCGCCGCGATCGCAGCGGCCGACGAGGCGGTGGACGCGGCGCGCCTGCGCCGGAGCCCGCGCTTCCTCTGGTGGGCACTGTGGCTGAGAAGCGCCTCGCTGACGCGCAGCGGTGAGCTGGAGCGGGCGAAGGCCGACTTCGGCGAGGCGAGCGGAATCGCCGCCGGCCTCCCGCTGCGTGAGCTGGTCGACCTCTGGATGGGCTACCTGGGCGCTCATCAGCTCTCTCTGCGGGGCGAGCACGCGGCGGCCGTGGAGACGCTGGTCGCCGCCGGCGGCGGCGACCAGCTGCCGCGGATTCCGCCGATGGACCGCCAGCAGGCCTGGGAGATCATGGTGGACGCGGCGATCGACCGGGGGGAGCTCGACGCGGCCCTCGGATGGGTCGAGGAGGCGGAGGCGCGCGCCCGCGAGAGCGGGCTGTCGGGACTTCACGGGTTCGCCGCGCGCGTCCGCGCCCGGACCGAGCTCGCCCGCGGCGACGCGGACGCCGCGGTGGCTGCCGCGCGCGAGTCGGCCGCGTCGTTCGAGACCGTGGACAGCCCGCTCGAGAGCGCCCGCTCGCGGGTGCTCGAGGGCGAGTGCCTGATCGCGGCCGGCCGCGGCCAGGAGGCGGTTCCGGTCCTGCTCCAGGCCGAGGAGGCACTGCACGAGCTCGGCGCCGAGCGGATCAGGGCGGACGCCGCGCGCGCTCTGCGCCGGCTGGGGCGGCGCACGCCGCCGAGGCGTGCGGCATCCGAGC
>JBKPBS010000094.1:0-12627 GCA_046726915.1 Actinomycetota bacterium | reverse complement strand
CCGCGACAGCGCGCGAGCGGCGGCTCCGGGCGGCGCGACCCCCAGCGCTTCGGCGGCCGCGCCGACGAACTCGACACAGCTCCGGTAGCGCGCGTCCCTCTCCTTCGCGAGCGCCCTTTCCAGCACGCGGTTGAGCTCAGGCCGGCCGCGCAGCGGACGCGGGTCGCCCTGCATGTGCGCCCAGAGCGTCTCCGCCTCGGTCGCGCGGCGGAACGGCGGCGCGCCGGCGAGGCATTCGTAGAGCACGCACGCGAGCGCGTAGCAGTCGGTGCGCCCGTCGACCTGCTCTCCGCGGATCTGCTCGGGCGCCAGGTAGTCGATCGTCCCGAGCATCCGGCCCGTATCCGTCGAATCGCCCTCGGCCGGCTTCGTGATGCCGAAGTCCGTGAGGTACGGATGCCCCGCCTCGTCAAGTAGCACGTTGCCCGGCTTGACGTCCCGATGCACCAGCCCACGCTCGTGTGCGGCGTCGAGTGCCTCCGCGATCTGGACGAGCACCTCGATCGTCCGCTCCGGCGTGAGCTTCCCGTCCTGCTCGAGCGCGGCGCGCAGGTCGGTGCCCTTCACGTACCGCATAGCCAGGTAGAGCTGTCCGTCGTGCTCGCCGGCCTCGTAGATCGGGATCACGTTGGGGTGGTCGAGCGAGGCTGCGAGCTTCGGCTCGCGCAGGAACCGGGCCCGAAACTGTGCGTCCTGGGCCAGCTCGGGCGCGAGCAGCTTCAGCGCGACCGGCCGCTCGAGCGAGAGATCGCGGGCGCGATAGACGACGCCCATCCCGCCGCGTCCGAGGAGCGACTCCATACGGTAGTTCGCGAAGCGGGTGTTAGGGCTGAACGCTTCCTGCAACTGGCGATCACCCGCCGCCGGTCGCTCGTACGGTCACGACGCGATCGACCGTGGGCCCCTTCCGTGTGAACCGGTAGATCGTCACGGGCCCCTCGACGAGGTCGCCGTAGCGGTCGAAGCGGATGTCGCCGAGGATGCCGTCCTCGACGCGCGTGGCGCGCAGCTCGCGGGTGACCGAGGCGCGCGTGCCGTCGGAGCGGGCGATCGCGTCGAGCAGGATCTCCGCCGCCTGTGCGCCGTACGCGAATGAAACGTCCGGATCGTCCTCGGGGCGCCCGGCGGCGTCGAGCAGGCGGCGGCCCGCGGGCGGCAGCTCCGCGTTCGGGATCCCGTAGTTGGCGACGTACATTCCCTGCGCGGCGCGCCCGCTCTCGCGCAGCAGCTCGAAGCCGGCGAAGCCGTCGCTCGCGATGAGCGCCGGCCGCCGGCCCAGGTGCGCCCGCAGGTCGCCAAGCAGGGCCGGGGTATCGGGCGGGGCCGCCCCGGCCATCAGCACCGCTTCGGGCCGTGCCGCCGCGACTCGGCGCGCCAGGCCCGCGAAGTCGCGCGCGCCCGGATCCCATCCGGCCGCGCCCACCACTTCCAGGCCGAGCGTCCGCGCCGCCGCTCGCATGTCGTCGGCGAAGCCGGCCGAGTCCGAGTCATCGCGGTCCCACAGCACGAAAAGGCGCGACCGCCGCAGCTCCTTGGCGGTCTGGACGAGCGCTACGGGAGAGAGGTGGTCGGCCGCCGCGATCCGGACGAAGTTGCGCTGCCCGGTCGGGTAGAGCTGCTCGAGCTCGCCGCGCGCCATGCCGCGGTACGGCCGCGTGAGCCCCCTGACGGTGTTCGACGGGCTGATCATGGCGAGCGGGCCGTCCGGCGCCTGGTTCGCGATCGGGATCTCGAGCGCCGAGCAGAACGAGTGAAACGCGCCGATGACGCCGACCACGTCAGGGGTGCGTGCGTACAGCTTTGCGTTCGCGAAGCAGCGCGAGACGTCGGTGCCGCCGGCCTGGGCGGTCGAGTCGTCGCACGAGCCGTAGCCGACCGTGTGGCGCCCGGCCCTGAAGCCGCGGCGCTCGAAGACGAAGCGGATGCCCTCCGCAATCGGCTTGACATACGCCCGGGAGTCGCCCTGGAGCGGCAGGTCGGAGACGACGAGCAGACGCGGGGTGCCGCCGCCGCGGAAGGAGACGTCCCCGCAGGTAGATGCGGGCAGCGTCTCATCCGTCGACGGCGCGCCCAGCGCCGTCAGCCACACGCCGCCTGCGCCGACCGCGACGTTCTGGGGCGCCGCGAGGCGGGCGACGAAACGGGCGCGGTTGGTGTCCGGGTCGATCGCGTGGACGGTGCCCGTGACCTCGTTGGTGACCCAGACCCGCCCCGCGCCGAACACGACGCCGCGGACGCCCAGCTTGAGCGGGACTTGCCGCAGCGTCGGCTCGGGGACGGGATTCACGCGCCATACGCTGCCGCCGGCCGGGTCCGCGACCCAGACGGATCCGGCGCCCACCGCGACCGCGGTCAGGCTCTCGGCCCGGATCTCGACGCGCCGCGCCACGCCGTTCGTCAGCGGGTCGATCCGCGCGATCCCGGGCGCGGCGAACGGGTCGGAGGACGGCTCGACTACCCAGACGCCTTCCGCGCCGGCCGCGACGCTGTCGGCCCTGACGTCGTCGATGCGCGCGACGCGGCGGTTCGTCCGGGGGTCGATGCGGGAGATCGTGTGGTCCGGATTGACCACCCACACCGCGTCTTCGGAGACGGCGATCTTCGGCTGGCTCTGGCCCCCGCCGTGGTAGTACGGGCCGCTCTTGCCGCCGGGAAGCCGAATGGTCGCGTCCACCACCCCGGACTCGGGGTCGAGGCGCGACACGCTCGTCGGGAAGCTCGCGAACCGCGCGCTGGGGGACGCGTTGCCGACCCACACTGCGCCGGCGCCGGCCGCCAGGTCCGTCGGTGTCGAGGCCGTGCTGAACGTGCGCACGTTCGCGCGGTCGCGCGGGTCGATCCGGGAGATCGTCCGGTCATTCGCATCCAGGGTCCAGACGGCGCCCTCTCCGATGGCGATCTGCGCCGGAGCCCGGCCCAGCGGAATCGCGTCCTCGACCCCGCCGGTCGCGGGGTTGAGGACGTACGCGCCCGCCCGCTCGATCGTCGCCCCCGTGTCGTCCTCTCCCCCTCCGAGCGCGGCGATGCCGGCGGCGGCTGCCGCGACCAGCAGGAGCAGGCCGCCGGCGACCAGCAGGGCGCCGGGGCGCCGGGCCCGCCTGCGCGCCGCGCGGGCCGCGGTGCGGGGACGCATCACGCCGAGTGCGTCAGCGGCTGCCTCGATCAGCGCCCCGGAGGTGGGGTAGCGTTGCTCTTTTCCCTTCGCCAGGCCCTTGTGCAGGACGCCCTCGAGCGCTGGGTGAGCGCGCAGCGGGGGCGGGTCCTCCTGCATGTGCGCCCAGAGCGTCTCGGCCTCGGTTGCCCGCCTGAAAGGCGGCTTTCCGGCCAGGCACTCGTACAGAACGCAGGCAAGCGCGTAGGAGTCCGTGCTCGCGTTGACCGGCTCGCCGCGGATCTGCTCCGGCGCGAGGTAATCGAGGGTGCCCACGAGGCTGCCGGTCTCGGTCGACTCGCCGCCGGTCTGCTTCGTGATGCCGAAGTCGGTCAGGTAGACGTGCCCCGTCTGGTCGAGCAGCACGTTCCCGGGCTTCACGTCGCGATGAACGAGGCCGCGCTCATGCGCCGCGTCGAGCGCGCTCGCCACCTGGGCGAGCACCTCGATCGCGCGCTCGGCCGTCAGCTTGCCGTCGCGCTGGAGCGCCGTCTTCAGGTCCGTGCCCTCCACGTAGCGCATCGCGAGATAGAGCTGGCCCTCGTGCTCACCCGCCTCGTAAATCGGGATCACGTTCGGGTGATCGAGCGAGGCCGCGAGCCTCGGCTCGCGCAGGAATCGGGTACGGAACTGCTCGTCCTGCGCGAGCTCGGGGGCGATCAGCTTCAGCGCCACCGGACGCTCAAGCGACAAATCGGTCGCTCGATAGACGACGCCCATCCCGCCGCGTCCGATGAGCGACTCCACGCGATAGTTCGCGAAGGTGGTGCCAGGGGTGAACGCTGCCTTCATGATGCGCTCCGTCGAGTCCGAGTCGAACGTACCATCGGTCGGCCCTGTACCGAAACGGCGAGGGACGGCGCCAGGGGCGCCGTCCCTCGGTTGAAGCCGACCTTGGCGGTCGTCCGGCATCGGCTCAGTGAGCCGGCACCTGGAGCCCGCGCCGGCGCTTGCGGCCGCCGACCAGCAGCGCCACGCCGCCGGCGATGCTGAACAGCGCGAGCATTCCGGCGGCGCCGATGCCCGCGTCGCCCCAGTCGAACCCGCTGCCGGGCACCTCGTGGATCTCGACGACGGGCTCGGGGATCTCCACGGTCACCGGCTCACGGCCGACGTCACGGGCGTCGGGCGAGCGCAGGTCCTGCTTGCCGCTCTCGATCGAGGCGCGCGCCGCGTCGCGCGCGTCCGGCGAGCGCAGGTCGGAGTACTGGCGGGGCTCCGACGGGGTCGCCGCGTCGCGCGCGTCCGGCGAGCGCAGGTCCTGATAGCTCTGCTCCTGCGCTGCCGCCGCCGCGTCACGCGCGTCGGGGGACCGCAGGTCCTCGATGTACGCCGCGCCCGCCGTGGTCGGCACGGCGCAGGCCGCCACGAGGGCGGCGGTGGTGATGAGCTGAGTGCGTCGCATGTCTGCCTCCTTCTCGTGGCCGCCCTGTGCGGCCGGTTCGAGACACACGGTCGCCCCACCCGGTTGCAGCGCGGCCAGACGCCCGGTAAACGCGGGTAAACGCCTACCGGCGCGCGAACAGGTCAGCCGGCGGCGTGATGGCCTTCTGGAAGCGGAGACGTCCGCCCTCGACCCTGTAGACGCCAATGGTCGTGCGCGTCGTGTCGCCGTAGCGGTCGATGCTGAAGTTCCCCACGTAGCCGTCGTCCACCCGCGCCTGGAACAGCTGCTCGAGCACCTCGCCACGGCTGCCGTCCGACGCCGCGATCGCGTCGAGCATCATTCGCGCCGCCTCCGCCGCGTGCACGGAGAAGCAGCACGGCCGTGAGCCGTAGCGCTCCTTGAACCGCTCGGCGAACTCGCGACCGGGCTCGGGGAGCTCGTCGTTGGGCAACACGCCGATGAATGGCTCGAAGCCCTCGGCGGCCGCCCCGGCGCCCTCGGTGAGCGCGTCGAGGTTGTTGAAGCCATCGGGGCCCATGAGGTGCGCATCGGGTCCGAGTGCCTCGCGCAAGTCCTTGATCACCCGGGCTCCGTTGTTGGAGACGTAGCCGCCGAGGAAGACCGCATCGGCGCCGGAGTCCCGCACCCGCTCCGCGAGCCGCCGGTAGTCGTGCGCCTTTGGATTCCACCGCTCCCGTCCCGCCACGCGCAGGCCGAGCCGCCCCGCCGCCTCCGCGAACCCCTCGGCCACCCCGAAGCCATAGGGCTGGCCGTCGTCCAGCGCGAAGACCCGGCGCGCGCCCTCTTCCTTGGCGTGCATTGCCGCGGCCGCGCCCGATACGTCGTCGGGCGTCGCGAGCCTGGCGAAGCTGCGCGTCCCGCTCGGGTAGAAGCGGTCGGGCTCGCTGCGCGGCACGCCTGCGCCACCGCGGGTCAGCCCCAGGTAGGTGGCCGAGGCGGACAGTTGCGGAACGGGGCCGCCGGCCGCCGCGTTCAGGATCGGGAGGCCCTCCAGGACGCAGCTTGAGAAGTGCTGGCCGAGCACCACCACGATGCTGCGGTTGCGCGCAAACGCGTGTGCCGTGCGCCGGCAGAGCTTCGGGTCGGCGGTGTCACCCGCGGGCGTCGTCTCGCCACAGATCTGGAGGCCGACGTTGTAGTCGCCCGCCCGCCAGTCGCGGTCGTCGAGCACTATCCGGAGCGCTTGTGAGACCTGGATCCCGTGGTCCGCGTATTGGCCAGCGAGGATGGTCGAGACGCCTATCAGGAGCTCGGGGCGCCCCTCGCCCCCATATCTGATCGGCGAGCATCCGGTGGTGTCCACCGCGCGGGCCGGAGGGAGCTCGCTCTCGGCCGGATCGTCGCCCCCACATGCGGCGATCGTGCCGGTGGCGGCCAGGGCTGCGAGGGCGGCCAGCAGCGAGCGGTTCATCCTGCACCTCCCGGAAGCTTCTGGTCGAACGCGGTTGTCGTCACCCAGACCCGGCCGGCACCGGCCGCCACGCGCTCGAGCGATTCGCCGACGCGCACCGACTTCGCGCGGGTCGCTCCCGCATCGATGCGCGACAGCGATCCGTCGCCGTTCGAGACCCAGGCCGTGCGGCCGCTCGCGGCGATGTCGCTCGGCACCTGGTCGATCGGAAGCCGAATGGTCGCGGCGACCTCGAGTGTCCGCGGCTCGAGGCGGGTCACCGTGCCGCCGCTCCCGTCCAGCACCCAGACGCCGGAGCCGGTGGCGGCGATCGCGATCGGGAACTGCCCCGCGGGTCCCTCCCCTTCGTCGAGCGCGGCGCGGGCGCCCAGCCTTCCGGTGTCCGGGTCGACCCGGAACACGGTCGCGGCGCGCGACCCGACCGCCCACACCTGGCCCCCGCCCGCTGCGACGGCGTCGATGCGGGCAGGGGCCGCAATCTGTGTGAGCCGTCCGCCGCGCGGGTCGATCCGCATCAGCTGTCGTGTCCCGTTTGCGAGCCACACCATGTCCGCTCCGACCGCGAGCGAGGCTCGCGATCCGCGCAGGCGGCCGACGGGGCGCACGGCGTGCGGCGAGGGCGGGAACCGGAACCGCTGCGTGACGTGCTGATAGCCCTGCGCGATGCGCGACACGACGCCGCGGCGGCCGTCGGCAACCCAGACGGAGCCGTCGCCGGCCGCCACCGCATCCGCCCTTCCTGTGAGCGGCACCGTTCGCGTGATCGAGCGTGTACGGGCGTTGACGCCGGTGACCGATGTGGAGTCGACCGTGGAAACCCACGCCGTATCGCCCGACAGGGCCACGTCGGTGGGCCGGCCCGGGAGCGGCACGGCGAGCTCGACAGCAGCGCCGCGCGCGCCGACGGCCGCCACCGAATTGGTCGCGACGTCGAGTGCCGGCGACGGCCGCAAAGGCGCGTCGTCTCCGAGGCTGCTCACCAACGCGGCCGCGGAGGCGGCGGCGAGGAGCACCGACCCGCCCAGGATCAGAAGCCCCGCCCGCGACAGCCTCCGCCCCGTCCCCGCAGGACCGGCGACCCCGAGGGCGGCGGCAGCGTCGCGAATCATCTCCCCGCAGCTCGGATAGCGGTCGTCGTGCTCCTTCGCGAGCGCCCTCTGCATCACCGGCTCGAGCGCGGGATACCCGCGGAGCGGCAGCGGCGGCTCGCGCAGGTGCGCCCACAGCGCCTCGCTCTCGCTCTCGCGCCGGAACGGTGGCCCTCCGCTGAGGCACTCGTGGAGCACGCATCCGAGCGCGAAGCAGTCGGTGCGGCCGTCCACGTCCTCACCGCGGATCTGCTCCGGCGCCAGGTAGTCGAGCGTGCCGGCCATCCGGCCGCCCGCGCCCGCCTCTCCGCTGATGCCGAAGTCGCCGAGGTAGGCGTGCCCGTCATCGTCGACGAGGATGTTCGCGGGCTTCACATCCCGGTGGACGAGCCCGCGCCGGTGAGTCGCGTCGAGCGCCTCCGCGACCTGCGTGAGCAGGGCCACGGTCACCTCCGGGGACAGCCGCCCGCTGCGCTGCAGCATCTGCCGCAGGTCGCTCCCCTCGACCCAGCGCATGGCGAGGTAGAGCTGCCCGTCTCGCTCACCCGCTTCGTAGATCGGCACGACGCCCGGGTGGTCGAGCGACGCCAGGAGCCGCGGCTCTTTGAGAAAGCGCTGCCTGAATGCCGGGTCCGCGGCGAACTCGGGTGCGATCAACTTCAGGGCCACCGGCCGCGACAACGACAGGTCCGTGGCGCGGTAGACCACGCCCATGCCGCCTCGGCCCACGACCGCCTCGATCCTGTAGCCGCCGAACAGCACACCCGGGCCGATCGCGACGGTCATGCGGCCGTCTCCCCGATGGACCAGCTGAAGCGGGTGCGGGTCTCCGCCGGTGCAAGGCCCCCGGGCCGTGCGCCGCGGCGCACGAACACGGTCGGCGCTGGCGGGCTGTCCGCTAGCTCGCTGCGCGCACGCCCGAGCCCCTCCTCTCGCCAGCGTTCCGACAGTCCCACGATCAGCGCGCCCGCGCCCTGGGCAACCTCCGTCACGCCCCGGCGGCCCGACGCGGCCAGCACCGGCTCCGCGACGATGCCGGCGGTCCGCTGGACGATCAGGGATGCGTCGGCGAGCAGCCTGCTCGCGTCGCGGCCCTCCTTACGGCGCTCCGCTGCACCCACGAGCTGCAACGGCGCTCCGGTCGTGCGCGCGAGCCACGCCCCCAGCTCGAGCGCCGCCCAGTCGTGCCGGGCGCCGCCAAACGGCACGACGACCGGGCCGCCGGCGGCCTGGCCTGAGGCCTGGCGCAGGAGCGCCACGTCGCAGGGCGCTCGCTCGAGGACGGTGGCCGCCTGGCCGCCGAGCGGCTCCTCGCCGGCGTCCATCAGCAGCAGGTCCACGCCCTCCTGGGCCGCGAGCCGCGCGACGTCCTCGCCGATCGCAGGCGAGGAGAACGCCGCCGTACGCGTTGCAAACCCCTCCGCGATCAGCTCGTCGCGCGCGAGCGCCAGCCGCGCCGTCGCGGCGGGCAGGCTGTCCGCGCCCACGATGGTCGCCACGATGAGCTCGCGCGCGGGCTCGCCCATGGCGAGCGGCTTCGCGAAGCGAAGCAGCGCGTCGAGGGCCTCCGGCGCGCTTGGCGCCACCAGCAGTGCGCGTTCGGGCGTCGCCGCGGACGGCACCGCCCTCACCCGCGAAGCATCGGCGGCGGGCGCCAGCTCGGGGTCCTGGCGGAGGATCGCCGCCTCGAGCTGCTTCAGAGATTCGCTCGGCTCGAGACCCAGCTCGTCGGACAGCTCCTGCCGGGCCTGGCGGTACGCCTCGAGGGCCTCCGCTTGGCGCTCGCTGCGGTAGAGGGCGAGCATCAACTGGTACCTGAACCGCTCGCGCAGCGGATGGCGGCTGACAAGCGTCTCCAGCTCGGCCACCAGCTCAGCGTGGCGGCCGAGCGCGAGGTCGGCCTCGAGGCGTTGCTCGACCGCGCCCAGGCGGAGCTCCTCCAGCCGCGCGATCTCGGCCTGTGCGAAGTCTTCGAAGGCCAGGTCCGCCAGCGGCGGCCCCCGCCAGAGCGCGAGTGCCTCGCGCAGCTTCGCGGACGCGCTCTCGGGCGGAGCACGGCGCGCCTCGGCCACGAGCTGCTCGAAGCGGGCGAGGTCCAGCTCGGTCGGGTCCAGGTAGATCACATAGCCCGGCGTGTGGGTCAAGAGCCGGTTGTCCGCGATCGCCTTCCGCAGCCGCGAGACGTAGACCTGAATGCTCTTGCCGCAGGTGATCGGCGGCGACGCCCCCCACAGCGCATCGATCAGACGGTCGGTCGAGACCACCTGGTTCGCGTGCAACAGGAGCATGGCCAGGAGCGAACGCTGCTTGGTTCCTCCGAGCGCGAGCAAACCCTCGTCCCCGGCCACCTCGAGCGGGCCGAGCAGGCGAAAATCCATGCACATTCAGTATCCACCGAACGCCCGGTGGCGGCTAGGTCTCCTACTGGAGCTCGTCCCGGATATCGAACGCGGCGTCGTAGTCGTGCGCGACCGGCTTCGTGAAAAAGCCGGGGTTGACGCACTCGAAGGCCTCGGTGTAGCCGTCGTAGGCGCGCTCCACCGAGGAGCGGCATTGGGGCAGCGGCAGGCCGCTCATCTTCACTCCGCCGAAGCCGTGGCGGGTGCGCTCGGCCTGCTCGAACAGCTCCTGGTCGATCTCGCCGCGGAAGACCTTGTTCATGCAGCCCATGAAGCGTCGGCCGGTCGCCTCGTCGTCGTAGAGGTAGAGGAATTGGCAGCCCGACGCGATGCAGCCCGACGGGTGAACCACGCGGTCGCAGAACGCGCAGCACTGCCGGCACTCATGCAGCTCTGAGGCGACGCGTGCTGGGACAGGTGGCACCTGGCAAGTGTAGAGCGGAAAAGGAGGCTAAGCGACCAGGCGGAACGTGCCTGTCAAACCGGCCAGCTCGGCGCGGCACGCGCCGTCAGCCGATACACGCCAGTCCGGGCCGAGCAGCAGCTGACGGTCGCCGACTGCAAGTAGAAGTTCGTGATCACCGCGATGGTGGCACACAACTTCCTTCAGGTCTTCGAGGAACGTTTCAGGCACACCGGGAGCGACCTGAATCGTGATACGCCGAACCAAGGGTTCATGGGTGGCCGCCAGGATCTCCTCGGCTGACGGCTCGAACGCCTCGACGTCCTGGGCCACCAGCTTCGTCTCCCCCTCCTCCTTATGGTCCACGCGTCCGCGCACGATCACGATCTTGTCCACGTCGACCTTGTCGGCGTTGGCCGCGTAGGCGGAGTTGAAGACGAGCAGCTCCACCTGTCCCTCGAGGTCGTCGAGGGTGGCGAACATCATCGGGTCGCCCTTCTTCGTCCGGATTCGCTTGCACTCGGCGATCATGCCGCCCACGGTCACCCACTCGCCGTCCTTCTTGCTCGCGAGGTCGGCCAGCGAGCAGTCCACCTTCGCGCGCAGCGCCGGGCGCACCTCCTTAAGCGGGTGGCTCGACAGGAACAGCCCGAGCGTCTCCTTCTCCCACTCGTTCAGCTGACCCCGGTCGTCCGGCAGCGGCATGATCGGCGGGTCGTGGTGGGCCGCGGCGTCCTCGCCACCGCCACCGTCGAGGTCGAAGAACGACGACTGGCCGCTGCGCGCGTCCTCCTGCGCCTGCTGGCCGGCCGCCTGCGCCCGCG
The DNA here is from genome assembly GCA_046726915.1 of Actinomycetota bacterium. Classification (GTDB taxonomy): domain Bacteria; phylum Actinomycetota; class Thermoleophilia; order Solirubrobacterales; family Thermoleophilaceae; genus JACVRW01. The sequence continues at coordinate 1,943 of JBKPBS010000094.1, read as the reverse complement.
CGAGCACCTCCATCATCCCGGTGCGCGTGCCCGGGAGCGAGTCGAAGGCGCCGCATTTGACGAGCGAGTCGCTGGCCTTCTTGTTCACCGCCTGGCAGTCCACGCGCCGGCAGAAGTCCCAGACCGACGTGAACGGCCCACCGTCCTCGCGCGCGCGCACGATCGCCTCGACCGCCTGGTAGCCGAGCCCCTTCACGGCGTCGAGGCCGAAGCGAATGTTGCCGGCCACCACCTTGAAGTCGTGCCCCGACTGGTTCACGTCGGGCGGCAGCACGTCGATCCCCATGTCCTCGCACTGCGCCACGAAGAACGGGACCTTGTCCTTCGTCGACATCACGGATGAGATCAGCGCGGCCATGTACTCGGCCGGATAGTTCGCCTTGAGCCACGCGGTGCGGTACGAGATCAGCGCGTAACAGGCGGCGTGGCTGAGGTTGAACGAGTAGTCGGCGGAGGCCTCGTTCACGCCCCAGAGCTCCGCGATCACGGCCTCGACGGTGCCGGTTGCGCGGGCACCCTCGAAGAAGCGGTCCTTCAGCGCCGCCATCCGGTCGCGCTGCTTCTTCCCGATCGCCTTGCGCAGGTCGTCGGCCTCAGGCCCGGAGAAGCCGGCGATCGCCTTCGCGATCTGCATCGACTGCTCCTGGTAGAGGATCACCCCGCGCGAGGACTCCGTGATCGGCCTCAGCCGGTCGTCGGCGTAGTGGATGCCCTCGGGGTTGCGCTTGTTGCGCGCGTAGGTGTCGATGAAGCGCATCGCGCCCGGGCGGTAGAGCGACACCAGGGCCACCAGGTCGTTGAACTCGTCCGGCCTGACCTTGCGCAGGGCGTCGCGCATGCCGTCCGACTCGAACTGGAACACGCCGATCGAGTCGCCACGCGCGAGCATCTCGTAAGTCTTCGCATCGTCGAGCGGCAGCGACTCCATGTCCGGCCGCTCGCCCGACGACTCCTCGATGATGTCGAGCGCCGCCTCGATCACGTCCAGGTTGCGCAACCCGAGGAAGTCCATCTTCAGGAGGCCGATCTCCTCGATCGGCTTCATCGAGTACTGGGTGACGACCCGGTCGTCCGCGAGCTGCAGCGGCACGATGTCGGTGAGCGGACGGTCGGCGATCACGACGGCCGCCGCGTGGATGGAGGAGTTCCGCACGATGCCCTCGAGCCCTCGCGCCACGTCGATGATCCGGCGCGCCTCCGGCTCCGAGTCGTACACGCGCCGCAGGTCCGGCTCGTCGGCGAGGTACTCGTCGAAGCTCTTCGAGCGGCCCATCACCGGCTCCGGGATCAGCTTCGCGATCCGGTCACCGGCACCGTAGTCGTGGCCGAGCACCCGCGCCGCGTCGCGCGTGGCCGCGCGTGGGAACATGCGGCCGAAGGTCACGATCTGAGCGACCGACTCGCGGCCGTACTTGTCGGCCACGTACTGGATCACGCGGTCGCGGCCCTTCACCGAGAAGTCGATGTCGATGTCCGGCATCGAGATGCGCTCGGCGTTCAGGAAGCGCTCGAACAGGAGGTCATACTCGAGCGGGTCGACGTCCGTGATCCGGAGCGCGTAGGACACGATCGAGCCCGCCGCCGAACCACGCCCGGGGCCCACCGCGATCCCGTTGTCCTTCGCGAACTTGACGAAGTCCCAGACGATCAGGAAGTAGGCGCAGAAGCCCATCTTCTCGATCACGCCGAGCTCCATCTCGAGACGCTCGACGGCCTCGGCTGGAGGCGGGTCGCCGTAGCGCTCGCGCAGGCCCTGGTGGGCCAGGCGGCGCAGGTAGGCCTCCTCGCTCTCGCCGTCCGGCGCCGGGAAGCGCGGGATCAGCATCTTGCCGAGCTCGATCTCGACCTCGCAGCGCTCGGCGATCTCGAGCGTGCTGGCGATCGACTCGGGCCACTCCGCGAAGTCGGTGGCCATCTCGGCGGAGTCCTTCAAATAGAACTCG
>JBKPBS010000093.1:0-7970 GCA_046726915.1 Actinomycetota bacterium | reverse complement strand
CGGCGCTCGGCCACCGGATCAACGGCGGCCGGATACGCCTGCGCAGCGCGGCCGACCATCGCAGCGAGCGCTTCGCGGCCTGGGGCCGCCGCCTGTGGGCGCGACCGCTGCCGTACGGCGCCGTCGCGGTCGCGATACTGCTGCTTCTCGCCGCGCCGGCGCTCGGACTGCGGACGGGGATGCCGACCAGCGCGGTGGTCCCGCACGAGGCCGACTCACGCGAGGGTCACGCGCTTGTCGCGCGTGCCTTCGGGGTGGGTGCGCCGAGCCGGCTCCAGGTGGTGGTCGGCGAGCGCGATCTCGCTCGTGCGACGGCCGTCCTGGAGCGCGATTCCGGGATCGCGGCTGTGACGCCGGCGCGGCGAGCCGGCGGCCGTGCCCTCCTGGCCGCCGTTCCCACGGCCGGTCAGGGCAGCCGCGAGCTGCGATCGACGATCGACGCCGTGCGGGCCGAGCTCCCCGCCAGTGCGCTGGTGGGCGGTCCGGCCGCCGAGAACCGAGACCTCGAGCAGGCGCTCGTCTCGCGGCTCCCGCTGGTGGTCGGCGTGATCATGGGCCTGGGATTCCTGCTGCTGACGGTGCTGCTGCGGGCCCCACTCGCCGCCGCGGCCGCCGTCGCCCTCAACCTGCTTGCGACCGCGGCGGCGTTCGGTGTCGCGCGACTCGTGTTCCAGAACGGAGCGCTCGAGCGATTGCTGGGCTTCGAGTCACAGGGATTCGTGGACGCGTGGGCGCCGATCTTCTTCTTTGCCCTCGTGTTCGCGCTGGCGATGGACTACACGGTCTTCCTGCTCTCAACGATCAAGGAGGCACACGAGCGCACCGGAGACGCCCGCCAGGCCGTCGTCGAGGGTCTAGCCGGCACGGGGCGTGTGATCAACGCAGCCGCCGCGGTCATGGTGGTGGTGTTCATGACGTTCGCGCTGGCGGGCCCGATCCCGCCCAAGGAGATGGGCTTCATCCTCGCTGTCGCTGTGCTGCTCGATGCAACGCTGGTTCGGCTGCTGCTGCAGCCGGTCGTCCTCCGCCTGCTCGGCCCGCGCGCGTGGTGGATGCCGGCGTGGCTGGATCGCCTGTTGCCGCAGGTCGGGCTGTCTCACGAAATGCCAGAAGCCGAGCCCAGGCATGAGCTGTCGCCCTCCAAGCGGCGAGCGGCGTGGCAGGTCACGCCAGCGAAAGATCGGGCGAGTGCCTGATGAACGGGGCGTGCGCCGATCGCACCTGCCGCGAGCGCGCCCGTCAGGATTCGAACCTGTGACCTTCGGTTCCCGTAGCCGACGGTTAGCGACCAGAATTTCGCTTCAGAAAGGCAAATCGAGCCGTCTAGGTCCGGCCGCGGGCGGCCTTCGACTCTGCACGCCGACGTGATCGGGGGTAGCCTCGCGACAGCGTCCTTGAGGAGAGGAGCCGAGGTGCAACATGAGCACACCGAGCACGTCGCCGCCGCGCCTGACGCTGTGTTTGCCGCGATCTCCGACGTCAGGAACCTCCCGCGGTTCGTGCCACAGATCACCGCGGCGCGACCTACGGACGGCGAGCGCGTGGAGATCGACGCCCGCTATGAGGGACGCGAGCAGCATGGTGAGGCGTCGTTCCATGCCGACCCGGCCGAGCGCCGGATCGAGTGGAGCTCGGCGAGCGGTTATCGCGGATGGATGAGCGTGGCTCCGGATGGCGACGGATCTCGCCTCACGCTGTTTCTCGATACGCGGCACAGCGGCGAGCGCGACCACGACATCGCAGCGACGCTCGACGCGATCCGCATGCTGGTCGAGTCCGAGGTCTGAATCTCGGCCGGCCTTCACGCTCGCCCGACTCTGGTCGCTCAGGCGGCGCTCTAGCTATCATAAGATAACTATGTCTAAGCAACTAGGGCGTCAGGCGCCGAGCAAAAAGGAAACACCGAGGGCGACTGATGCGCAGTGGGCGGAGTTCGCGGACCATGTCCTTGAGATCGCCCGAGAGATCCAGTTCCGCGGCTATGCGAGCCCCGAGGCGGTGTCGCTGACGCCGTCAGAGGGCACCGTGATGCGCTACCTGTTTCCGCATCCGGGCGCCCTGCCGAGTCAGGTGGCGTTCGCGACGGGTCTGCAGCGCAGCAATCTCAGCGCGGTGTTGCGCGGGCTGGAGGACAAGGGCCTGATCGACCGCGTGGCCGATCCCGAGGACGGGCGGTTGGTTCGCATCCATCCCACGACCAAGGCGATCCGCAACTACGCGCTCGTCCGACGCGAGTGGGGGTCGGCGGCGGCGACCGCCGCCGAGGGCGACCCGGCAGTCGAGACGGCCCTCCCGCTGCTGGAGAAGGTCCGGGCCGGGCTCGTACGGCTGCGACAGGGCAGCAGCCGGCATTGAGCTGCGGCTCGCCGTGAGCCCGGCTCGTTTCGACTAGTCGACTTCAGGCAACCACGCGCGGCGCCCCTCGAGCCCCGTCCGGCGTCCGGGCACGCAGCCCGCGGACCGCATCGCAGCTAGCAGGAATACCAAGAGTTCCGCTTGCCTGAACCCGAAATTGGCGCTGGCCGTGCAGACAGCCGGCGGCGCGATCGGGATCGTTCCCGGTGCCAGTCGGTAGCGGTCAGTTCTTCTAGTTGTTGCATGGTCGTTATGAATCTATTACTATGTATTCAGAATTATGACCACAGAACTACTACCTGCGGAGGACTGAAACGATGGCCACAGCACTCAGCCAGCGGTCGACCGTCGAGAGCTCGCCTGTTAGGCCCGGGCATCGACGCGGAGGCGATCGCGCGCGCCGCGCGAACGTCTTGACCACGCTCCTGCCCAAGCGTGGGTCCCCTCGCCATCACGGCCTCGGCTTCTGGGCCGTCGCGTTGACCTTCCTGACACTCGCCGCGTTTACGACGGTGCCGAGCCCTCTCTACGCCCTCTACGAAGCGCGCGATGCCTTGTCGGAGTTCGAGGTGACCGTGATCTATGCCGCCTACGCGATAGGCGTCATCGGCGCCCTGGCCCTTGCCGGCCACCTCTCAGACTGGTACGGGCGGCGGCGCCTCCTCATGCCCGCGGCAGGCTTCACGATCGTCAGCGCGATCGTGTTCCTCACGTGGAAGGGTCTCCCGGGCCTGCTGATCGCTCGCGTGCTGGCAGGCGTGTCGATCGGGCTCGCGTCCTCAACCGCCACCGCGTACTTGGCGGAGCTTCATGCCCGCCACCGCCCGCAAGCATCTGGCACCCGCGCGCAGCTCACAGCGACGACGGTGAACATGGGAGGTCTCGGTGTCGGCGCGCTCGTCGCTGGGCTGCTTGCGCAGTGGGTCGGCCACCCATTGACGGTCCCTTACGTTGTGTTCCTGATCGCGGCGGCCCTGGCTGTCGTAGCCGTGGCGGTCTCGCCCGAGACGCAAGAGGCCGTCAAGCCCCGACCCCGGTACCGGCCGCAACGTGTGTCGGTACCGGCCGAGGCCCGTGGCGAGTTCTACGCGGCAGCGCTCAGCGCGTTCACGGTCTTCTCGGCGATGGGGCTGTTCGCCGGCTTGTCCGGCCTATTCCTGTCCGTCGCGCTGCACCACCCTTCGCACGCGCTCGCAGGCGCCACGTTGTTCGCCGTCTTCTCCGCCGGAGTCGTGGCACAACTCGCGACCAGGACGTGGTCCGTGCGCCGCGGACTGGGAGCGGGCATGGCACTGATGCTCGCGGGCCTCGCCCTGACGGTCACGGCCGTGTGGCTGTCGACGCCAAGCCTCGCTCTGTTCATCCTCGGCGGCGCCGTCATCGGCGCCGGCGCCGGCGCGATCTTCAAGGGAGCGGTGGGAACCGTCATTCGCATCTCCCGCCCCGAGAGCCGCGCCGAGGCACTCACCGGGGTCTACTTGGCTGGTTTCGTCGGCCTGTCGGCACCGATCGTTGGGGCCGGCGTCGCGCTCGCAAGCGGAATCAGCCCACGCGCGACGATCCTTGTCTTCGCGACCGCGGTCGGAATCGGGATCGTCGCGTCCGCGATCAAGCTGCTCCCCGGCCCGCACGGACGCCTCCTCCGGGCGGCGGTCGCCCGATGAATGGTGAGGACGGGCGATGAGTCACGACACCTTGCTTGACCTGTCGCGCTGGCAGTGGGCGCTGACCGCGGCCATGCACATCACCTTCCCGGCGGTGACCGTAGGCACGGCCATGTTCCTCGTCGTGTGCTACGCGATGTACATGCGCACCGACGACGAGGTGTGGCTGCGCATGTTCCGCTTCTGGCGACGGATCTTCGGGATCGGCTTCGCACTCGGAGTCGTGTCGGGGATCGTGCTCACGTTCGAGTTCGGCCTCAACTGGGGCCGCTTCGCGCACGACGTCGGCCCGATCGTCGGGGTGATCATTGCCATGGAAGTCGTGACAGCCTTCTTTCTCGAGGCCGGGTTCCTCGGGCTGCTCGTCTTCGGCGACGGGCGCATCTCGAAGCGGCTGATGATGTTCTCGACCTGCATGGTCGCTCTCGGGACCGTGTTGTCGGTCACCTGGATCCTGGTGGCGAACTCGTGGATGCAGACGCCGGACGGGTTCAAGATCGTGCACGGGCAGTTCCAGCCCACGAACTGGCTGCACGTCATCTTCAACCCGTCATTTGGGATCCGGTTCGTGCACATGCTCGTGGGCGCCTTGGTCGCCGCGGCCTGGTTCATCGCCGGGGTCTCGGCGTGGTACCTGGTCAAGCGCCGCCATCTGCTGGTCGCGCGCCGCGGCGTGTCGGTGGCGCTCGGCGTGCTGGCGCTCCTTGTGCCGCTGCAGATGTTCATCGGCGACCACGTCGCCGGCGACTACGTGGCCAAGCACAAGCTGCCGCAGCTCGAGGCGATGGAGGGCAACTGGAACTCCAATAACACCGGCGAGAACTTCGCCGTCGTACCCAACCAGGGCGCCGCCAAGAACGACTGGCAGCTCACGGTCCCGTGGCTCGGCAGCGCCATCGCAAAGGACTGGAGCGGCCACACCGCGCTCCCCGGCCTGAAGCTGACGCCGAAGCGGCTGCGGCCGATGATGCTCCCAACCTTTTACGGCTTCCACCTGATGTGGTGGGCGGCGGTGGTGATGCTCGGGGTTGCGCTGACCGGCATCGCCCTGCGGCTGCGCGGCCGCCTATACAGCGCGCGCTGGTTCCACAAGCTCGTGGTCGCGATGGTGCCGAGCGGCATCGTCGCGACCTGGGCCGGCTGGGTGCTGGCCGAGACCGGGCGCCAGCCGTGGCTCGTGTACGGGCACCTGTTTACCGCAGACGCGCTCTCGCCGCTCAAGCCGGCGACGGTGCTGACCACCCTCGCCGCGTTCATCGTCGTCTACCTGGCGTTGCTCGGGACGTACGTGTGGTACGTCGCGCGGGTGGTGCGCCAAGGGCCGGGTGACGGCCCGCTCTTCGAGCCGGCCGCGCCGGCAGTCCGACCCGAGCCGCTCCCCGGCCCCGCGCCGGCGGTCTGAAAGGAGGCCCACGGTGCATCTCGTCGATGTCTGGATGATCTTCACGACCCTCGCCCTCACGATGTACATCGTCCTGGACGGCTACGACCTCGGGATCGGCGTGCTCACCCTGCTTGACCCCGACACCGGGCGCCGCCGGCAGATGCACGAGCTCGTGGCGTGGCTGTGGGACGGCAACGAGTCCTGGCTGGTGCTGCTCGCCCTGACGCTATGGGCCGGCGTGCCGCTCGTGACCGGCGTCGCCGTGCCGGCGCTCTATATCCCGCTGATGTTGATGCTGTTCTCGCTGATCGCGCGTGGGGTCGCGCTCGAGCTGATCGACCACCACGACGGCTGGCACCCGTTCTGGGGCAGGCTCTTCGGGATCGGCTCGCTGCTCGCCGGGTTCTGCCAGGGCGCGGCCTTCGGAGGCCTGGTGGCCGGGCTGCCAGTCCAGGGGGACACGTTCGCCGGCGGGTCGTTCACGTTCCTTCACCATGGCTACGCCGTCCTCACCGGCCTGACCGCCGTGGCGCTGTACCTCGTGGCGGGGAGCGCGTACGTGTACCTCAAAACCGGCGGCGGGACGCAGCTGCGCGCGGCACGGGCAGGTCGCATCGCGGTCGGGGCGCTCGCCGTAGGCACCGTGGCGAGCTGGCTGCTCGCGCCGGCGGCGGGTCCGCTGAGCCTGGATCCCGGCGCCGCAGCGCGGCTTCCGATCTGGATCGTCGGCGCGCTCGTGCTCGCGGCAGGAGTCGCGTTCGCCCTGCGCTCGTTCCGGCTCGATCCCAGAGGCGGACGCTCAGACCGGAGCCCCGTGTTCGCGACGCTGGCCGTCTACGCGGGCGGCCTGCTCGTCGCCGGCGGGCTGCTCTACCCGACGCTCGTGCCGCCGGACATCACGGTGCACGCCGCCGCGTCGCCCCGCAGCTCGCTGCTGTTTCTGGTGGTCGGAGTCGGCGTCGTCATCCCGATCATCCTGGCCTACCAGACGTTCGGCTACTGGCTCTTCCGCGGCAAGTTCTCCCTCGAGCAGGAGGCAACAACGACATGAACCCGCTCACCCGGCTGTACCGCCACTCGCGCGCCTTCAGGGTCGTGCTCTATCTCCTCATGGTGCCGGCCACCCTGCTCGTCTGGGTCATCTCAGACCAGATGTGGTCGAACTACACCCAGACCGGCAACCTCATCCTCTTCTTCTTGTTCCTGTTCTTCGCCGCTTGGGCGTGGTGGTACGGCGAGGACCGCGACCGGCGTCGGGCCGCAAAGGCCGCGCGGGGCAACGGGGCGAAGCCGACCAACGGCGATGGCACGCCATCCCTGACCGCCTGACGTCGTGGCCGCCGACCGGATCCTCACCTCCCCGTCCGTCTCGTCCCCGGACGCAACGAGCAAGCGCCGCCTGTCCGAGGCGCTGGTCCCGGGCAGCCGGCGGCTGGTGGCCTCCGGCGCTCTGACGGCCCTGGCCGCGGCCGCTACCGCGACCGGCTTCTTCGCCGTAGCCGCGATCGCGCAGCGCGTGCTCGACGGGCACCCGAGTTGGGCGCGCGACGCAGTCTGGCTGCTGTTGCTCGCCGGCGCGGCGGCCGTGCGCGCGGCCGCGAGCTACATGGCGGCGAGGCTCGCAATCGATGGCGCGCTTGCGGTCGAGCAGCAGCTGCGTGCGCGGTTGCTCGACCGTCTGCTCTCGGGCGCCGGCTCGGCGCTCGGTAGCGCGGCGCAGGCGACGGCGGTGATGGACGAAGTGGAGCGCGTCGGAGCGTACGCCGAGCGCTACCAGCCCGCGCGCCTGGCGGCTGCTCTCGTGCCGGTCGTGTTGCTGCTGGCGGTGTTTCCGCTCAGTTGGCCGGTCGGTGTGCTGTTGGCGCTCTGCGCGCCGCTTCCTCCGGTGAACCTGAGCATCGTCGGGATGGGGACTGCGGCCGTCGCGCGTCGTCACGGCGAGGAGCTCCGTCACCTGTCCGGCTACTTCCTCGACCGGCTGCGCGGTCTGGCGACTTTGCGCGCGCTGGGCGCGGAACGCGCGGAACTCGCACGCGTCGGCGCGGCCTCGGAGCGGCTGGCGCAGAGCTCGATGGCGGTGCTGCGGGTCGCATTCCTTTCCGCGGCCGTGCTCGAGGCGATCGTGACCGTCGCGGTCGCCGTCGTCGCGATCTTCATCGGCCTGACGCTGCTCGGCTACATGGACGTCCCAGGCCTGCCGTCGCAGATGTCCCTGCGGACGGGACTCTTCCTCCTGATGGTCACGCCGCTGTACTTCCAGCCGGTGCGGACGCTGGCCGCCGCCTACCACGAGCGAGCGGATGCGCTGGCCGCGATGGAGGCGCTCGAGCCGTTGCTCGATGCCGAGCCGGCTCGCCCTGAGCGGCGCACCGGCCGTGGCTTGACGGACTCGCCGGCGATCGAGGTGGCGAGTCTGACGGTGAGCTTCACCGGTCGCGACGTGCCCGCGCTCGACGACGTGTCGCTCGTGGTCGCGCCGGGTGAGCTGGTCGGCGTCACGGGTGCCTCGGGCGCCGGCAAGTCCACGCTGTTGCGGGCACTCGCCGGGGACCTCGAGCCATTCGCCG
>JBKPBS010000092.1:0-26559 GCA_046726915.1 Actinomycetota bacterium | reverse complement strand
GCGAACATCACAAGCGCCATCTGCATCAACCGGCGGACGACGAACCGGGCCATCCGCTAGCGCTCCAAACGGACCTTCGCCCGCGGGTCGAGTGCGTCGCGCACGCCGCTCATCCGCAATTGAGATACCCGCCAATCTGGGCTTATATAAAGCCCACGAGGATGGAAGTTGATGAGCCCAGCTGGTTAACGCTCAACCGGCGTGCCGGTGAGACGCTTCGGATGGCACTCGAGCGGACTCTGCGCGACGCGGTCCGGTCGGGCGCCTTGCGAGAAGGAGTGCGGCTGCCGTCGTCACGAGTGCTGGCCCAGTCTCTCGGTGTCTCGCGCGGTGTCGTTCGGGACGCCTACGGGCAGCTCGAGGGACAGGGCTTCCTCGTCACGCGCCCCCGGACCGCGCCGGTAGTCGCCGCCGTCCCGCGTCCGCCCACGCCTCTGCCCGAGCCGGAGCCTGCCGCACCGGTGCCGCGCTATGACCTGACTCCCACGACACCGGACGTGACGCTCTTTCCGCTCAACCGCTGGCTGGCGACTGCGCAGCAGGTCGCGCGCCGCGCAAGCGTTACGACGCTCGACTACGGGAACAACCGCGGCGAGCGCACCTTGCGCGCGGCGCTCGCGGATCATCTCGGCCGCACCCGTGGTGTGATCGCCGAGCCGGAACAGATCATCGTCGTGCAGGGCACGGCACAAGCGGTCGACCTTCTCCTGCGCGTCCTCGTGACGCGGGACGCGTCTCGCGTTGCGGTCGAGGACCCTTCACACACCACAAACCATGAGCGCGTCCGGGCGTTCGGCCTCGACCTCGTCGGCCAGCCGGTCGACGCCCACGGGATGGTCGTCGCCGGGCTGGACGCCGATGCGGTGCTGGTGACGCCGGCGCATCAGTTCCCCACCGGTTCCGTCTTGAGCGGTGACCGGCGACGACAGCTGCTTGCCTGGTCGCGCGCGAGCGGCGGCCTGATCGTTGAGGATGACTACGACGCCGAGTTCCGCTACGACCACGCCCCAGTGCGCGCCCTGCAAGGCCTCGCCCCCGAGCAGGTGGTGCAGCTCGGCACCGTGTCGAAGACGTTGGTGCCCGCCCTCAGATTGGGATGGATTGTCGCACCACCCGAGCTCGTCGATGACCTCGAACGCACGAAGCTACTCGTCGACATCTTCTCCCCTGCCCTCGACCAGCTCACCCTCGCCGAGTTCCTCAGCCGCGGTCATTACGACCGCCACGTCCGCCGCGCCCGCACGTTCTACCGGAGGCGCCGAGACCGCTTGCTCACGGCGGTCGCCAGGCATCTCCCGGAACTTCCGATCGAAGGCGTCGCAGCCGGCATGCACCTCCTGCTCGGACTGCCGCCCGGTGTAAGCGACACAGCCATTACCGAGGAGGCGCAGCGTGCAGGCATCGCCGTCACGCCGCTATCGGCCTTCCAACTCGCGCCCTCAGCAGCCGCGGGTCTCGTCATCGGCTACGGGCGCCTCCATGAATCAGCCATCGAGTCAGCGACGGACGCCTTGGCCAAAGTGATCCGCAGGCACCTGTAGCGATCTATAGGCCGCGGTGAGGCGCTCGTACCGACCGCGGTCAAGCATGCAACCAACTGGGCTCATCAATTCTTACTCCCGTGGGCTCTATATGAGCCCAGACAAGGGGTATCGGTGATCGTGGACGGATGGGTGAGCCGATGGGTCGTGCATCCGCCCCCGCTGCCGGTCTGAGGCGGAAGGTCGCGGCTGTCGCCAGGTCTTCGCTGGGAGCTGTCCTTTCCTCGACGCACCGTTCGTCTTAGAGGCGACCAAGCTCCACGAAAGGATGCGAAGTAAGAGAAAGGAGCCGCTCGTGCTCGGCCGCAAGAACTACAAACAGGAAGAGCTCGATCAGTGCAAGGAGGCGATCCAGAAGCAACTTGCCGCCTACAACAGACTCGTCAAGGCGATTGACGGCACAGCGGGCAAGAAGGTCGCCTCAGCGCTCACAGCGTTCGAACCGCTCTTCTTCAACAACATGACCCTCGCTCTCGACCGCTACTTCGTGCACAGGCTGCGAATGGTCACAGGCAAGGACAGCAATCCGCTGAACGAAGTCGAGCTGCTGTCCGACTCCCTCATGAACAACGAGGGAGTCCTGCGCGCCGATAACGTGATCAAGTACGACCCTGACGAGTCGGTCGTCAAGCTTCAGGTCGGCGACCCGATCAAGCTGACGGAGTCTGACTTCGAGCGCCTCTCGTCGGCGTTTTTCGCAGAGCTCGAGCGTCGGTTTCTCGAACGGAGGCCGAGGACAAGGAGGCAACGACCGAGAGTAGGGGCGGGAGCACGGTGACCCCGCAGGTCAGCGCCATCACGCTCGCGGTCAGCGATATCGAGCGCGCGAAGGATTTCTACACGCAGGGTCTCGGCTGTCGGATCCTGCAGGGAGAGGGTGGGTTCGTCAGCCTCGAGCTCGGCGAAGGCTCGTCCAGGCTGGCGCTCTACGGCTGGGAAGCGCTTGCGGAGGATGCGGGCGTCGCCGCCCACAGCAGCGGTTTCCGCGCGTTCACGCTGTCCTACATCGTCGACCAGGGCGAACAAGTCGATGCTGTGATGGCCAGAGCCCAGGGTGCCGGCGCCAAGATCGGGAAAGCGGCGGGCCGCGCATTCTGGGGTGGTTACAGCGGCTACTTCAGTGATCCTGACGGGTATCTCTGGAAGGTCGGCTCAAACAAACGGCCTGCGCGCGGCTCCCGTCGCGGGGGTTCTGAGCAGGCTGCCGAGCAGCCGGTAGCGGTGAAGCCACGCGAGACCGCTGTCACCCTGGGGGTCGAGGACTTCAAGAGGGTGAAGGAGTTCTACGGCGAGGGCCTCGGCTGTCCGATTGACAAGTCCTTTGGCAGCTTCGCCAGCTTCAAGCTCGGCGACGGCTCGTCAACGCTTGGCCTCTACAAACGCAAAGCGCTGGCCAAAGACGCCGGCGTCAGTGCGGACGGCAGCGGCTTCCGCGGATTCACGCTCTCCCACATCGTCGCCTCCGGCGACCAGGTCGATCAGATGCTGGCGCAGGCCGCTCGCGCCGGCGGCGAGATCGCGACGCCCGCGCAGGCTGCGTCTTGGGGCGGATACAGCGGCTACTTCGCCGATCCAGACGGCAACCTCTGGAAAGTGGCAGCGCCCGCCTGACAAGACCGTGAACCGCGACGAGCCGATCCGGTTTGAGTTTCGGCGGACAGGAGGGCTGAGATGCTGCTCGAGAACAAGAAGGCCGTGATCTATGGGGCGGGAGGGGCTATCGGCGGCGTAGTCGCTCGTACCTTCGCCCGCGAAGGAGCGGAGGTCTTTCTGGCCGGTCGCACGCTGGCGTCACTCGATTCCGTGGCGAAGGACATCTCTGCTGCTGGAGGTGTCGCCGACACGGCCCAGGTCGACGCGCTCGGCGAGCAGGCCGTGGAGAGGCACGCTGACGAAGTGGCGCAGACTGCGCGGGCGGCGGCGCGGCACATGGTCGAGACGGGATCTGGGGTGATCTTGGTGATGACCACCACGCCGGACCGGCGGGCAATACCTCTCGTCGGGTCATTCGGTGTGGTGCTCGCCGCAATCGAAGCTTTCTCCCACACGCTGGCGGCAGAACTCGGGCCACGTGGCGTCCGGGTTGTCTGCCTGCGCTCGACCGGATCCCCAGAGGCGCCGGGTGTGCCCGCGCGCCAGCCTTCCCGTGCCGGGTGCTGGCAGTGTCACAGCCCCGGTTGCTGTCCTGTCTTTTGGGTGTAGGTGATTTTCGGTCAGGAAGCCAGTGATGAAGGTGTTTGTGGCAGGTGCGACGGGAGCGATTGGAAAGCAGCTGGTGCCGCGTCCAGCCGTTCCGCTGATCGAAAGCCCAACGAGATGCGAGAGGGGGGGAGGGTCTAGCCGAACGGCTAGCGAAGGTGCATTCGCGCAGCCCGGGGTGGCCGACTTACCACCAAGCGAAGATAAGCCACAGCGTGGCGGCGTCGGCGGCCACCGCGATGATCACGGAGGGACCTATCGCCACGGGGCGGTCGTCCGCGGCGGATAGCGCCGCGAACCAGGCGGAGGCGAAGCCAACCAGCGCAGGCACCAGCACAAGAGGGGAAAGCGGTGACCCTGACTCGGCGTTTTGCGATGCGGTGAGGAGGAACCCCGCAACGAGGAAGACGAGGGTCGAAACGACGGCAACCAGGACCACGGTCGCCTCGGCTACGGGGCCGGTTCGGCGCTCTTGGTGTTGCTTGTGGGTTTGTGGCACCCCCATACGATCACCAGTACCGGATCGCCCTACGTTTAAGGCTGCGGCAGCGGTCTCCGCCGCGACCGCGCAGCTCATGCTCGTTGCGAGAACACAGGGCCAGCTTCGCGAGGATCCTCAGGCCGGGAAACCTGCCGCCCGACGGGGCGGCAGGTTTCCCGGTGAGCTCGCGCGCGTCACGTTCGCCTCCGGGCCGGCCGCATTTCTCGACAATCGGCCCCCGCGCCGCGCTAACGGCCGGGGGCCCGGCAACGGAGGTGTAGCTCCGATGCAGGACCAGCCTACCCGAGGCGAGGAGGGCCGCTCAGGTCTCGACACGCTCGGTCACGTGTCGCGAGGACGGGGTACCGTGATGGGATGACAAACGGCTGTCGCGAGAGAGCGCAATGAGTATCGAGTTCCTGCTCACGTCGCTTATCGTTGTCGCGACGCCCGGTACCGGCGTGATCTACACCTTGGCGGCCGGCCTGACACGCGGATCGCGCGCGAGCGTCGTCGCCGCGGCCGGCTGTACGCTCGGCATCGTCCCTCACATGGCCGCCGCGATCACCGGTCTCGCGGCGCTGCTCCACACGAGCGCCGTCGCGTTCGCGCTGCTCAAGTACGTGGGCGTTGCATACCTCCTCTACCTGGCATGGAGCACGCTCAGGGAGAAAGGCGCGCTCGTGGTTGAGGAGGATGCCCCTGCGTCCGTCAGGAGGACAATCACGACGGCGGTGCTGATCAACCTGCTCAACCCGAAGCTGACGATCTTCTTCTTCGCGTTCCTGCCCCAGTTCATGAGCGCCGAGGAGCCTCACAGCGTGTTGCGGATGCTCGGGTTAAGCGCCGTGTTTATGGCGATCACGTTCCTCATCTTCTGCGTGTACGGCACGTGCGCCGCCGCGGTCAGACAACAGGTCATCAGCAGACCGCGGGTGTTGGCGTGGATGCGCCGAACCTTTGCAGCCTCGTTCCTCGCCCTAAGCGCGAAGCTCGCCTTCACCAGGCAGTGAGCTCCTGGCGCCGACGCCGCGCTCTGCGGGCGGAATCGACCCGCGCGATCAAAGCGCGGCCGCGCTAACCACTTTGAGACGGAAGCAGTTGACGTTCAACGCCGTGGCAGACGCTCGCGGGGACGATCCCGGGGATTTTTGCCTGCCGATCAGCGCGACGTCGTAGACCGGGTCAACCGCCACGTCACAGAGGGCAGGGCGCAGGTTCGCGAGCGTGCGCGCGAGGCCGATGGACGAGGACCACCCAGGGCCAGCGATCCCGTGGAAGCGTCACGGCGAGGTGCGAAACGCGATTCGCGGGCTTCGCACTACGCGGGTGAGCGGTCGGCGGCACCTGCAGGGGCCGAGGCGATGATCCTGAAGGTCGGATGGTCGGCCGGATCCGGGAGCGCGCGTAGGACGGTGCCGACGGTTGGCATCCGGCCGAAGCGAGCCGCGTAGATCTCGAGCAGCGGCCCGCGCTCCTCGACCTGCACCTCTTTCGACCGTGATCTCCTCGACGCGACCGCGCACCGACAGCTTTGAGATCAGGGCTGGCCGGAACAGGGGGGCCAAGCGGTTGCCGATGTGCCGTTGGCCCCAGGGCGGCCTTAGATAGCGACGATCGCTCGTCAGCGCGCTTAGCCCTTGCGGCCGTAGCTCCGGACCGCGAGCGGGGCGAAGACGGCGACGATCACGACAAGCCAGCCGAGCGACACCAGGACGGGATGCTCGGTCGGGACGGTCGGCGTCCCCGCCTCGACGTCGAGGGTGAGGACACGCACCGCGTCGATGAAGCTGGTGATCGGGTTCACCTCGGCGAACGCCTGGAGGCCCGAGCCGAAGGTGTCGATGGGGACGAAGGCCGAGCTGGCGAACGTGAGCGGGAACAGCCACATCAGGGTCGCCGCGGGAGCCGCCTCAGCGCTCCCGATCATGGTTCCGATCCAGGCGGCCACCCAGGAGAAGGCGAAGGCGAAGCCGATCGCAAGCCCGAATGCCGCCACCAGCGAGGGTACCCCGGACTCGGGCCGGAAGCCGAGCGCGACCCCCACCCCGGCGATCAGGACCACGGCGAGCGCGCCCTTCGCGGTGTCGGCGAGCGTGCGCCCGGCCAGGACGGCGGCCTGGCTCATCGGCAGCGAGCGGAAGCGGTCGACGAGGCCGCGCGTGAGGTCCTCCGCCATCCCCGTCGCCGTGATCGCCATCCCGAAGGCCGAAGCGATGAAGATCGCCGCCGGCACCAGCAGGTCGATGTAGCTGACGCCTGACGCCTCGGTCGCGGGGGCGACCACGCCGCCGAAGACGTAGTTGAACAACAGCAGGACGACGATCGGCTGCATGACCGCCGGCACGATTAGCGGTGGCTTTCGAAGCAGCACGCGCAGGTTGCGCTGGGCGACGACCAGCGCATCGCGTGCACCTCGGCGTACGCGCCGCGCGAAGCCGACGTCGGTGATGATGGTCCGTCCGGCTGCCGCACTGTGGGTGCTCATCGTTCCTCCTCTGGCTCGGTCCTCCGATCGGATTCGTGTTCTTGGGGAGGCGGCTTGCCGGTCAGGGCGAAGAAGACATCGTCGAGGGTTGGGGTCTTGAGGCCCACCTCCTCGACGGCGACGCCGGCATCGTCGAGGCGTCGGATCGCCTCCGCCACGAGGGCGGTCTCGTCGCCGACCGTGAGCACGATCGCGGCTCCACCCGACTCGTCTCGCACCTCGGGCTCCCCATCCCCCAGTCCGGCGAGCGCCTCCACCGCTCGGTGGAGCTCTACGGACGCGCTCGGGCGCAGCTCGAGCACCTGGCCGCCCACCTGCTGCTTCAGCGCCGCGGCCGTGCCGGATGCGATCAGCCGCCCCCGATCGATGACCGCGATGTGCTCGGAGAGCTGGTCGGCCTCGTCCAGGTACTGGGTCGTGAGAAGCACCGTGGTGCCCTCCGCGACGAGCTCGCGGATGATCTCCCAGAGCGCGCGCCGACTCGCGGGATCGAGCCCCGTCGTCGGCTCATCGAGGAAGACGACGCGCGGGCGGGCGACCAGGCTGGCGGCGAGATCGAGCCGGCGGGCCATTCCACCGGAGTAGCCGCCCGCGCGCCTGTCGGCCGCGTCGCAGAGGTCGAAGCGCTCGAGGAGCTCGCTCGCCCTCGAGCGCGCCTCCTTCCGGGAAAGCTGGCCGAGGCGCCCGACGAACTCCAGGTTCTCGCGCCCGGTCAGGTCGCCGTCGATCGCGGCGAACTGCCCCGTGAGCCCGACCTGAGCGCGTACCGCCTCCGGCTCGGCCATGACGTCGTGGCCTCCCACCGTCGCGCTCCCCGCGTCGGGACGAAGCAGCGTGGCGAGGATCCGGACGAGCGTCGTCTTCCCGGCGCCGTTCGGCCCGAGGAGGCCGAGGATCGAGCCCTCCGGGACGCGGAGGTCAACGCCGTCGAGCGCGCGGGTCTCGCCAAACGACTTGGCTACGTCGGCGACCTCGATCGCGGCGCTCATAGGCTCCCCCACGCCGCGGGGGGCCCGCCCTGAACCTGCCTGGATGGTGGTTGCTCGATGTCCTGTCGGGACCGCCGCTGTGGCCGGTGCCATCGGAAGCTCCTTCCTCGCTGTGCTGTCCGTCTGTTCTGTCACTACCCTTTTATAGCAACAGTAAACTTCGTGTGTCAGTAGACGTGACTCACCGATGCAATCTCAGCCGATAACCGCCGAGCCGGGGCTCCGCGAGCGAAAGAAGCAGCGGACGCGGGAGCTGATCGCCGAGACTGCGCGGCGCCTGTTCGTGGAGCGCGGCTTCGATCGCGTCACCGTCGCCGAGATCGCGCGCGAGGCCGAGGTCGCCGAGAAGACCGTCTTTAACTACTTCCCCACCAAGGAAGATCTCGTGTACTGGCGCCTCGAGTCGTTCGAGGCCGAGCTGCTCGAGGCGATCCGCGGGCGCCGGCCGGGAGAGTCGCTGCTCGCGGCCTTCGGCCGCTTCGTGCTCCAGCGGCGCGGGCTCCTCGCCGAATCTGACGCGGAGGCCCGCGAGCGCCTCGCCGCGATCACCCGCGTGATCACCGACAGCCCCGCGCTGCTGGCGCGCGAGCAACAGATCTTCGACCGCTACACCGAGTCCCTGGCGGCCGTGATCGCCGAGGAGACCGGAGCCGCTGTCGACGACCTCGAGCCCTGGGTCGCCGCCAACGCCCTGATGGGCGTCCACCGGGCCCTGGTGGCCTACACGCGCCGGCGGATAGTGGCGGGCACACCGATCCCCCGGCTCGCCCGCGAAGTCCACGCCCGGGGCAGGCAGGCACTCGCCTCGCTCGAACGAGGCCTCGCCGGCTACGGGATCAATGCAGGCTAGTTGCCGCGCGCTTCGGTCTGCTAAGGAGTGACACAGGCGCCCGGTGCCAGCTCGCGCCCCGCGCAACGTGGTCGACCGGATCATGGCGACGCGGCCCGGGTTCGCGCAACATTCATCGACGCGCTCGTCGCCGATCAAGATTTCCATCCTGCTCGCTCCTGCTTCTCCGCTGCTTCAAGGCTCGGCAGGCGGCGATTGGTCTCCTGCCACCGGACGGCGGACCGGCCGGCTTCGATCGCGCTGTTGAAGGCGACCTCGGAGAGCAGACCGGGAGCGGCGACCATGTCACCGGCGAGAAAGATGCCGTCGCCGCGGTCGACGGCTGGGCGGTCGCGCCAGGTCGCTCCAGGCGGGTCAAGGGCGCCGTGGCGGCCGTCCATGACTTGGCGACGAGACCAGGCGGTGCGCGAGCGCCAACCGTCGAAGGCGGTGTCGAGCAGGGTCTCGAGTCGGTCCGTGGCGTGATCGCTCGGCTCGCCAGGCCGCACCCCGACCTGTGCCTGGATTAGCTCGTGCCCCCGCGGGGCGAGTGCCGGGTCGTGGGCCGAGAAACGCTCGGCGAAGCCGGCGTCCTCGAGGTCGTAGATGATGTCGGGATCGCCCCGCGCTCGCCGCATGCCGACGTCGAGCAGGACCGTGTGGGCGCCCTCCCAGCGCAGGCGATCGTCGGCGAGGAGTTGCCGCGCGTTTTCGAGCTCCGTGGCGACGATCACGGGCGGCTCGGGAAGCAGATCGACACGGGCGCCGGTGTCGATCGCCACCCCGAGCATGCGCGCCCGCCGTTCGAGGCGCTCGACGAGCGAGCTCCAGCCGCCGAGCACGTAACGGACCGGCGAGGGCAACTGGTTTAGGCGCACCAGCCGTTCCCAGACGAAGGCCGCCGACAACCGTCCCGGGTCGTAGTCGAAGCTGAACACGCCGGCCGCCGCGACGAGCGTTGCTGCAAAGTCCATGCCGCCGCGGTCGGTGGCCCAACCGCGGAAGTCGAGCTCCACCGGCGCGGAGCAGCGACGCAGGCGGGCCGCCTTGATGAGCTGGGCGAGCGGAGGCGTCCGACGACACCTCTGCCCGCGGCGGAAACGGACGCCCGAAACGGCAGGCTTGGTCGTCGACGGGAGCAGGTCGCGCGCGGCGAGCCATGCCCACCACGGGCCGTCGCTATAGAGCGCATGCGGGCCCAGATTGGCGACGAAGGGACCCCCCGAGCTGCGCGCGCGTCCTCCCAGCGCGCGGTGCGCCTCGAGCAGCTGCACCCCGGCGCCCAGCTCGGCGCAGGTGATGCTTGCCACCAGCCCGGCGATTCCCCCTCCGACGACCGTGATCCGGGCGGGAATCACTTGCGATCGGGAGGATCGAGGTCGATGCGCACGGTCAGCGGTCGTGTGCCGAGCCTGCGCACGAAGGCACGGAAGATGGCTGCGTCGAGACGGCGCATGCGCCCAAGCTTCGAGGCGACCCGCTCGAGGCGGGCGAAGGGATCGTCGCCGAGAAGGATGTGCGCGGTTCCCGCCCGCCACTCCCGGCCGACCCTCACCCGCACCCGGGGGTTCGCTTCGATGTTGCGCACGTAGCCGGCGCTGCGACCGTGCTCGGAGACGAGCCAGAAGGTATCGCCGATCAACCCGTTCCCGACCGGGGTACGGCGCCGCTTACCGCTGCGGCGCCCGGTGGTCTCCAGGAGGCTGAAGGCGCGCGGGGCCAGGCCAAGCGCCAGCGCCAGCCGCATCGGTGGATTGAGCACGTACCGCTCGACGAAACGAGCGAGCCCCGCCGAACGGACTGCGGCATGCGGCTCGGTTGTGGCGGGCCCGCCAGTCCTCGCGAGGTGGCGGAGCTTGTCGGGGTTGACGACGATACGGACCCCCACAATCGACCCTTCGGCGAGCTCGAGCGCGACCACTCCCGTAGGACCCGAGGGGCCGTCGGTGCGTATGCCGGGGTCGCCGTTCACCCGTACCCCCCGGTTGCGCGCGCCGCCCGGCGCCCTCGCCGCAATCCGGACCAGGAAGCGCGCGATTCGCTCCGCCCCATAGAGCGGTCGTCGCCCGGCGGGAACCTTGCCGCCACCGTCCGTCCACAAGACCGCGTCGCGCGCGAGCAGCCCCGTCAACCGCTGGACATCGCCGGCCTCGGCGGCCGCGGTGAATGCACTCAGAAGCTCGCGCTCTTCGTCGTCTGTCGGCCGGAAGCGACGGTGCGGCTCGCCGACTCTCGCCCGTGCGCGACCGGCGATCTGTCGGCAGTTCGCTTCCGTCTTGTCGACGATCTCGGCGATCTCCACGTACTCGAGGTCGAAGACATCGCGGAGCAGGAAGACGGCGCGCTCGACCGGGTTGAGCCGCTCGAGCGTGGCGAGCAGCGCCAGGCTGAGCTGCTCCGCCTCCGACACGATCTCTGCGGGATCGAGTTCTGACACCAGCGGATCGGGCAACCACGGCCCGACGTACTCGACCCGTTCGTGCTCGACCGAGCGCAAGCGATCGATCGCCAGCCGGGTCACCACCGTGGTCAAGAACGCGGCCGGCGTGCGCACCCGCGCGCGGTCGGTCTCGTGCCAGCGCGCAAGCGCCTCCTGCACGACATCCTCCGCGTCCGCGACAGTCCCTAGCATGCCGTATGCGATCGCCAGCAGATGGCCCCGGTGGCCCTCCGCCGCCTCCCCCGAATCCCGATCGGTCAGCTCCATCGCTCTATTGGGTTGACGAGCGAGGCGCTCGCCGCGTGACAGCGATTTGCGCTTTGGTCTGGCAGTAGTGACATGGCCTGCGCGGCAGCGCCCCGTTTCGCAGCCCGGCCAGGCCGAGGGAGCCGACCAACAGCCCGAGCCCGACCCCGTGGACGGGCCCGCCGGATACGAACATAAGCCGGTAGAGCCTCTCGGGATCTGAATCCCGCTTCCCCTGAGCCGTGGTCAGAGCGACGGTCGTCAGGGCGGAGGTAGCCAGCGAGATCGCGGCCAGCGCACCACCGGCCGTCGACGCCGCCTGCAGGCCGCGCGGGCTACGAGCCTGCGCCGCGAGCGCAGCCACCGATTTCGTGAATCGGGCGAGGAAGCCGGCGCAGGCCAGTTGGGCGGCGGCGCCGAGGCGCGCCGCGCGGTGCTCACGCGAAAAGTAGCGCCGGATCACGGCTGGGTCGGCGCCCGGCATCGGATAGCGAGCCTCGGAGAGAGGGCATTGAGCGCCACCAGGCTGGCGACGAAACTGATGCCGGTCAGGGCGTCGGGATCGCGCTGCTCGGAGGTCGCAATCCTAACGGTCACTGTGTCTGCGTACGAGATACCCAGTTCGGCGAGGTGCGACCTGCGAGGCGTGCGACCAGCGTCGGCGCCGTGACCGTTCGTTCCACCCTGGACGACCGAGTGGCTGCATCATTGCCTGCCTCCCACCGGCCTGAGCTGGTCGCCAGCAGTGGCACGGGCTCCGGCGCCGGGGACGGGTTGGCGGTCAGCAGCACCTTGGTGGACCAGCCAGAGCACGAGCAACGCGCCGACGATGCTCACGATCCCCCCCAGCGTGACGACATCGTTGAGGCCGGTGAGAAAGCCCTGGTGGGCCGCGTGGGCGATGCCGTGCCGTGCCTGGGGTGGAACCGCCGACAGCACTTGGTCGAGGTTCCCGGTCGAGGCGGCCTCGACAAGCTGGCGCGGCCGCTCCGCATGTGCGGCCCAGGTACCCGCCGCCAGCTCGGCGACCCTGTCGGCGCCGCGTCCGACGAATACGGCTCCCCAGACGGCGATGCCCAGGGTGACGCCGACTTGGCGGAATGTGTCGTTGATCCCCGCTGCCATGCCGCTCTGCTCGTCGGGCACAAGCGACACCGCGAGGTCGGCGATCACGGGATTAACGAGGCCAATCCCCGCCCCCGCGACGAGGAAGCCGCCGAGGAGCGTCGTCCACCCATCGCCGGCCTTGATGCCGGCCATCAACAGCAGGCCGACCCCGACGGCGGCCAGCCCGACGCTGAGGAGCAGGCGCGCTGGTGATCGGCCTATCAGTGTGCCCGCGATCGGGCCGAGCACGAACACGAGCAGCGTTATCGGCAGATATCGCAGCCCTGCGTCAAGCGGCGAGTAGAGGAGGTAGTTCTGCAGGTACAGCGTCAGGTAGAGAAAGAGCGCGAACACGGACGCGGAGATCGTGAACGCCGCGAGCTGCGCGCCGACGAAGGTGCGCCGCATGAAGAGCCCAGGCGGAAGCATCGGCTGAGTCACACGACGCTCGATCGCCAGGAAGGCCGCGAGCAGGACGGCGGAACCGGCAAACAGGGACACGATCAGTGTGCTGCCCCAACCCTCCGCGTTGCCGCGCAGGAGGGCGAGGACCAACAGGAAGAGCGCTGCGCTGAACGTGACCACGCCGGCCCAGTCCACGCGCGTGGCGGCGGGATCGCGGGTCTCACGCAGCTTCAGGTAGGTGACGGCGATCGCCGTCAGACCGATCGGCACGTTCAGGTAGAAGATCGACTGCCAGCCCAGCCCGTCGGTGAGCGCCCCGCCCACGAGCGGTCCGATCGCGACCGCTACCCCGATGGTGGCCCCGTAGATGCCCATCGCGGTGCCGCGCGCGCGCCCCACCGGGAACTCCTGTGCGACGAGAGCCAACGAGACCGCAAACATCACCGCGCCGCCGATTCCCTGGAGAGCGCGGGCAAGGTTGAGGAAGGTCGCATCCTGCGCGAGCCCGCAGAGAAGCGAAGCGATCGAGAAGATCCCGAGCCCGGCGGCGAACGTCCGGCGCCGCCCGAGCCGGTCAGCGAGCGACCCCGCAGCGAGCACTAAGGCAGCGAGAGTCAGCGTGTAGGCATCGACGACCCATTGCAGGTCGGTGAAGCTGGCGTCGAGGTCCGCGTCGATCGACGGGAGCGCGACGTTCACGACCGTGATGTCCAGCAGCAGCATGAACGTCGCCACGCAGACCGCGATCAGGGTCCACCACTTGCGCTGCACGACCTGCGACTCCTTGTCACATCGAGGTGGTTTGCTCCGTCATCTCTATGACGGAGCGCAGCGGAGCGATGTGACCGATGGAGGAGCGCGAGTGGCTAGCGGAGCGGTTCGAGGCGCACCGGGACCACCTGCGCGCGGTCGCCTACCGCATGCTCGGCTCGCTGAGCGAAGCCGACGACGCCGTCCAAGAGTGCTGGCTGCGGATCAGCCGCGCCGGGACGAGCGACGTCGAGAACCTCGGTGGATGGCTGACTACCGCGGTCGCGCGCGTATGTCTCGACATGCTGCGCGCCCGGCGCTCAAGGCGCGAGGAGCCGGTAGGGCCGCACGTGCCCGACCCGGTCGTCGGCCCAGCCGACGGGCCGGACCCTGAGCACGAGGCGCTGCTCGCGGACTCGGTCGGGCTCGCCCTGCTCGTTGTGCTCGAGACGCTGGAGCCGGCCGAGCGGCTCGCCTTCGTCCTCCACGACATGTTCGACGTGCCCTTCGACGAGATCGCCCCGATCGTCGAGCGGTCGCCCGCGGCGGCTCGGCAGCTCGCCAGCCGCGCACGCCGCCGCCTTCGCGGGCCAGCAACGGTGCACGAGAGCGACCCGGCCCGCCAGCGCGAGGTCGTCGACGCGTTCTTCGCCGCGGCGCGTGATGGCGACTTCGAGGCCCTGCTGTCTGTGCTGGACCCCGATGTCGTGTTGCGAGCCGACGGCGGAGCCGCTCGGCTGGGAGTCTCGCGCGAGCTGCTTGGCGCGCGGGCGGTCGCCGACGGCGGAAGGCAGTTCTGGCACCTCGCCAAGTTCGCGCGGCCCGCGCTTGTAAACGGAGCCGCCGGAGCCATCGTTGCTCCCGAGGGCCGCGCGTTCGCCGTCATGGGCTTCACTATTGCGCGCGGGAAGATCGTCGAGATCGACATCCTGGCCGACCCGGCTCGCCTGAGCCAGCTCGACCTGGCGGTCCTCCGTGACTGAGCTCGGCCGTCGCTCTCAGTCACTTGTCACATTCCTTCGTCGCGTTCGGTCATAGAGATGACCAGCGAAATCGACCCGATATGACAAAGAAACGGAAGGAGGCAGCGATGCAGTACGTGCTGCTCATCTATCAGGGCACGTTCTGGGGCGCACTCCCGGATCTCTCGGAGGACGAAAAGAAGGCGATCGTCGCCGAGTACGGAGAGATCAACGACGCGCCGGGCGTCACCCCCGGGCTCCCGCTCGGGCTTCCAGAGGACGCAACGAGCGTGCGTGTGCAGGACGGGAAGACGTTGACCAGCGACGGCCCATACATCGGCACCGAGGAAGCCATCGGCGGCTGGTACGTCTTCGAAGCCGACGATCTCGACGCCGCGATCGAACTCGCCTCGCGGATCCCGGCTGCGCGTCGTGGCGGCGCGGTCGAGGTCAGACCGGTCGGCGCCTATTGGTAGTTGGACGCCAGCCTCCAGGGAACGAGGAGCGGGATCCGCGCGAGCAGAGCCCGAACGACGGTGGTCGAGCCAGCATTCGTACTTCTGCCGCACCGGGCGTGAGAGCTCTTTCCGCAAGACCCTCGCGTCAACGGCTCGGCGATGCTGCCACAGCGGCTTACTGCGCCGGATAGCGCTGGTAGGCGTTCCCCCTCGCAGGGCCCCTGGGGAAGATCGCTCCGCCGCTTCCGGCACGACCGTGTGGCGATGCTGTTCGCTGGGCTCTGCGCGCTCATCGCGCTCGCGGTGATCGCCGCGCCGCTGTACGCGAGTCACGTTGCGCACACGACGTTCGCCGAAAACCACCTCACCGACCGCATCGTCGTCGATGGCACGGAGACCTACGTCGTCTCGCTCGAGGGCATCCCGATCGGCCCGACCTGGCACGCCTCGTACTTCCTCGGTGCCGACGAGAACGGGCGCGACTTCATGGTGCGGCTCCTCTACGGGGCGCGTGCCTCGCTCGCCGTTGCCGGCGGATCGGTGCTGCTCTCGTTGCTGCTCGCCCTGCCGCTCGGCGTCGCGGCAGGTTTCCGGCGCGGCGTTACGGACGCGGTCATCTTGCGTTTGTTCGACCTGCTCTGGTCATTCCCCGCGCTGCTGATGGGGGTCCTGCTCAGCACGGCGCTGACGATCCAGGGCGTCGCCATCGGGCCGCTCCGGATCGGCTCGGGCTCGAAGCTGATACCGATCATCGTGATCGGGCTGGTGTACGTGCCGTACTTCGCCCGCCCGGTGCGGGGGCAGGTGCTCGCGCTGCGCGCGCAGCCGTTCGTCGAGGCCGCCAGGGCGTCAGGGATGCGGCCCGCGCGCATGATGGCGTCGGAGATCGTGCCGCACCTTTGGGGAACGCTGCTCGTGCTGTCCGCCCTGATGCTCGTGAATGCCGTGTCGCTCGAGGTCGCGCTGTCGTTCCTGGGCGCGGGCATCAACCCGCCCGAGCCGTCGCTCGGGACTCTGATCTCGAGCGGGATGAACGACATACGCCTGTCGCCACACCTGCTCCTCGCTCCGTGCGTGGCCATGGTGCTGATCGTTGTGGCGCTCACGGGCCTGGCCGAGGGGCTCCGACGCGCACTCGACCCGCACGGAGAACAGGGGATCTGGCTGGTGCGCGAACCATGATCACGTTCGCGGCCCGAAGGCTCGCCGCGGCCATCCTCACGGCGTGGGTGGCGTCATTGCTCGCGTTCTTCATGTTCTGGGCGATCCCGAACGTCGATCCCTCCTTTTGGCTAGGCGGAGGACGGCAGGGGACCGAGAAGACGCGCGAACGCGCGAGCGAGAAGTGGGGACTGAACGACTCGCTGCCCACCCAGTACGTGCGAGTCATGCGCGGGATCCTCAGCGGCGACCTGAAGTGCTTCTACAGCTGCTCAAGCATGCGGGACGAGTTCCTGCGGGCGCTCCCGGTTACGGCCTCGCTGGTCGTCGGCGCCGCGGTGATCGCGATCGCGCTCGGTGTGTGGCTCGCGCTCATCTGCGTCCGGCACCGGGGACGCTGGCCGGATCGCCTGATCACGGCAATCGCCGCGGCCACGTACTCCGTCCCCTCGATCGTGCTGTCGGCGCTTCTGTGGTCGGTCGTGGCGCACAAGTGGCATGTGTTCCCGGAGGAGGGGTACGTCGCGCTGAAGGAGGATCCCTACCAGTGGACCAGGCATCTGATCCTCCCCTGGTCGGCTGCGGCGCTTCCGTTCGTCGGGGCATATGTGCAGATATTGCGGGCGTCGCTCCTGAGCGCCGCCGGCGAGGAGTGGGTGCGCACCGCGCGCGCGAAGGGGCTCTCGGAGCGGAAGGTGATGCGCCGCCACGTCCTCCGGAACGCCCTCATTCCACAGGTCAACATCTGGGGGCTGGACTTCTCTCACGCGTTCGGCGGGTTCGCGCTGTACGTCGAGGTCATCTTCGGGTTGCCCGGCGTGGGGTCCCTGACGGCGGCGACCACCGGCAGCTTCGACCTCCCGCCGATCGTCGCTCTCGCCGTCTACCTCGCGATCGTGGTCGTGTTGACGAGCGCGCTCGTCGACATCGTGGTCGCCTGGCTCGACCCGAGGATCAGGCGGGGGCGGGCGTCCATCTGAGATGACCTGACCCACCGGGGGCGGCCAGGAGCGACATGACGACAAGTCCCGCGGCGAACAACGTGGCACCGCCACGACCAACATACGTCTGAGAGGGCTCCGGCGGTCCGCCCAGGGGTGGCGCGCTGCCCGCTGCCGGACCACGACGACGCTTACGCCTCCTGCGAGGTGTACGCGGAGGCCGATCAGGGCTGGTGGTGCTTTGGCTGGTGGGAGCTTCTCAGGGGGTCGAGGCCGGCGCAAGGGGACGATGTCGACTTACGTCCGCCCCCCGCCCGATCTCACACTTCTTCCTGCGGGATCGGACTGAGCTGGATCCAACCTTGCGCATGGCGGGGTGGACGCCCGCTGGCGGCAGGCGGAGCTGCACGACTAAAGGGGGGCGGGAGACACAACCCGCGTCCCGCACGAGACCGGACCAGCGAGTCGCCGTCCGCCAGGGCGGCTACGAAAGGGGAGCGATGGCGAGAGCAACCAACCGCCGGACGCCACGAAGCGCCGTATCCTTCCGGCCTATGGCCGGTCCCGAGGAGGGAGCAGCGCCCTCCCAGAGCGAGTTCTTCGCGCGCAGCGAGGCGCTTCGGCGCCGCCAGCTGCGCGAGGACGCGCGCCGGCCTGGCGGCGAGCTGCTCGAGCAGGCGATGCGGCTGAGCAGGTTCGCCACCGAGCTCGCGGCCGCCCGCCGCCGCGCGCGCCGATGAGCGAGGTCCTCCCGCCCGACCACTTCCATCCCGAGGAGCTGATGGAGGCGCTCGTGGCCGGCGAGGTCCGCTTCATCCTGATCGGCGGCCTAGCCGCGATGCCGGCAGTCGTGTCGGTGATCGCCGGCGCGACCTCGCCCGAGCAGGTGCAGGCAAACGCGACGGCGGGCGAGTGGCAGCCGTCGCCCTCCGAACTCGCCCAGCTTCGTGGCTGACCTCTGGGCAGGAGTACCCGTGTCGATACGCCGGCGGTTCATGACGAGCCGTGGCTCACGAGCGAGCGCGACGCGCTACGCAATCTCACGGCCGGGCAGGGCCCCAGTCCGGTGCAGTGCCTCCCCTGACGACAAGCTTCCGACCGATCTCGCACTCGTCTCCGGCGAGATTGCCGAGCTTGCCCGTCCAGACGCCGCTCCGATCGGCCCAGGCGAGCGACTTGCCGTCGGGCGACCAGCTCGGGCTCGTGAACCTGCCGTTCGGTCCGGTGATGCGACAGAAGTGCTGGGGAATCGCCGTCGGAGGCTGCGCCAATGGATATACGAACAGCATCGAGCCGGCCTGGGTGGCGTTGAGGTCGCCGGCCACGAGAACGGCCTTGTCGCGCTTGCGCGTGAGCTCCGCCTCGTCAAGCGGATACTTCTGCAGGGTCTGGATGCTGCTGCAGTCGGTGCATTCGGTGAACCACGCTTGGTAGGAGTCAGCCCCTCCGCCGAGCGGATCGATCGCGATCGTGTCAAGCACGTTTCCGCCGTAGTCGTACAGGTTCGGGGTGGTGGCGACGAAGCTCTGGTTGCCGATCCACGACCCGCGCGAGTAGAAGCGCATGTGCCCGAACTTCGCGTCGGGATCGTTGACGAACCGATTCGAGTACGTGTAGGCCGTGTTCAGGGACGGCGCGTTCGAGACGCACTGGCAGCCCGGGTCGTAGTGCGACTCCGTGAATGAATAGGTGTATGCGATGAACTTCCCGTTTGGCGAGACCTCGGGAAAGAACGGCCCCTTGAAGCTGGGGACGATCGGGTTGGTCCGGAAGGCTGTCGTTATCGGCTTGTTCAGCTGCTTGCCGCCCCTGCTGAGGCGGTAGAGCTTGATGCCCTTCTGCGCGACGACCCGGCCACGGTCGTCCTGCGAGGGGTTGGACAGCCCTTTCGAATTCTTGATGGCGTGCTTGTTCGCGCCGCTCGGGCTCGCCACCCACAGCCTGCCGCCCTTGCGGTAGAGGATGCTCGACGCAGCGGCGCCGCTCGCGAGCGGTCCACTGAGAAGGCAACAGATCAACACAGAAACCGCCAGTCGACGTGGGTGCACGTATGGGCCTCCTATTCACGGGCGTATCACCCGAAAGCTGGTCTACGCTAACCCGAGCTGCCGGTTTTAGCCACAGTGGGTTAGTGGCCGCCGAGACGCAGAGTGCGCGGTGGCTCGTCGATGTAGGCGGTGACGCTCACGCGGGTTCACCCTTGCCGTCCCGCCGCTAGACTCAGCTTTCGACCTCGCGGCCGGCCGCGGTGCGCCAGCGTGCCCCCGGTCGCCCCACGCCTATTACCTTCCAGGAGCCATGGCTCGCGGAGACGTCCGAATCGCCGTGACCCTCGCATGCGAGGAGTGCAAGCGGCGTAACTACCAAACCGAAAAGTCGAAGCGGAACAATCCGGACCGGATCGAGTTCCGCAAGTACTGCCGCTGGTGCGGGAAGCACACGCCGCACAAAGAGACCCGCTGAGGCATGGCGCGTAACCGCCAGCGCTCCAAGCAGCGCCAGGCCGAGCGCCGCGCCCGGCGGCTCCAGCAGCAGGGCGCCGACACGCCTCCCGATCTGGGCGGTCCCGCCGTCGATCCCGAGCTGGCGGTCGGTGCTCCTCCCGAGGAGGAGGGTCGCAGCGACTTCGTTCTCGAGCAGGAGCAGGACGAGCTCGAAGCCGAGGCGCACCTCGATGAGGACGCGCCTCCGGCCAGCGAGGAGGAAGCGCTCGAGGAGATCGAGGACTGGGAGGCCGCCGAGGACTTCGCGGAGGACGACCTCGTCGAGGAGCCGGCCGCGACCGGGGCCGGCGAGGCGGGCTACGCGGTGCGGGGCCGGCGCGGCCGCGATCCGGCAGCCGCGCACAAGCACCGCTCGCGTGTCGTACAGTTCCTGATCGCAGTCTGGGCCGAGCTCCAGCGCGTCCAGTGGCCGAACCGCCAGGCCCTGGTCACCCTCACAGGCGTGGTGCTCGGCTTCGTTCTGATCGCGGGCGGGTATCTGGGCCTGCTGGACGCGATCTTCTCCGAGCTGATCAAGCAGATCCTTTAGAGGCCCCCACACGATGTTTCGCTGGTACGCAGTCAACACTTACTCCGGTCACGAGAACAAGGTCAAGCAGAACCTTGAGCACCGCCGCATCTCGCTCGGCCAGGAGAACAACATCCGCCAGATCGTCATCCCCACCGAGCAGGTGCAGGAGATGAAGGACGGGCAGAAGCAGACGAAAGAGCAGCGCACCATGCCCGGCTACCTGCTCGTGAACATGAACCTGACGGACGACTCCTGGCAGCTCGTGAAGAACACGCCGGGCGTGACCGGATTCGTTGGCGCGTCGAACAACCCTGTGCCGCTGAACCAGACCGAGGTCGACCGTCTGCTCCACCGCGAGACCGCCGAGCGCCCGCGCACGCGCGCGCAGTTCTCGATCGGCGAGTCGGTGAAGGTCGTGTCGGGTCCGCTGTCGGACTTCTCCGGCGAGATCTCAGAGATCAATGAGGACGCAGCGAAGCTGAAGGTGCTCGTCTCGATCTTCGGCCGGGAGACCCCGGTTGAGGTCGGTTTCGACCAGGTGAAAAAGATCTAAGGCCGCTAGGCTCTCTCGTCGCCCATGGCCAGGAAGGTCCTCACACTCATCAAGCTCCAGGTGCCCGGCGGACAGGCCAACCCTGCCCCGCCGGTCGGCCCCGCGCTCGGACAGCATGGCGTGAACATCATGGAGTTCTGCAAGGCGTTCAACGCGCAGACGCAGCAGGACTCCGGCACGATCATCCCGGTCGAGATCACGGTCTACGAGGACCGCTCCTTCACCTTCATAACGAAGACGCCGCCGGCCGCGGTCCTGATCAAGCAGGCGATCGGCCTCGACAAGGGGTCGGGCGAGCCGAACCGCAACAAGGTCGGCACGATCACGAAGGCGCAGGTGCGTCAGATCGCCGAGCAGAAGATGCCGGACCTGAACGCGAACGACGTCGACGCCGCCTCCAAGATCATCGAGGGCACCGCGCGCTCGATGGGCGTGGAGGTCCAGTGATGCCCAAGCACGGCAAGCGCTACCGCGCGAACTTCGAGAAGGTCGATCGCGAGCATCAGTACGCGCCCGCCGAGGCCGTGGCGATCCTGAAGGACTTCGAGCCGACCAAGTTCGACGAGACGGTCGAGGTGCATATCAGGACGGGGCTGAACGTCCGCCATGCCGACCAGCAGCTGCGCGGCACGATCTCGCTGCCGCACGGGCTCGGCAAGGAGATGACGGTCGCCGTGTTCGCCAAGGGCGACAAGGCACGCGAGGCCGAGGAGGCCGGCGCCGACGTGGTTGGTGCCGAGGACCTCGCCGAGCGCGTCGAGGAGGGCTACACCGACTTCGACGTGGCGATCGCGACGCCGGACATGATGCCGGTGGTGGGCCGGCTCGGCCGCGTGCTCGGGCCGCAGGGCAAGATGCCGAACCCGAAGGTCGGCACGGTGACGATGGACATCGCCAAGGCGGTGTCCGAGTCGAAGGCCGGCAAGATCGAGTACCGCACCGACCGTCACGCCATCGTGCACCTGCCGATCGGCAAGCTCAGCTTCGATGGGAAGGTGCTGCTCGAGAACTACGCCGCGCTGATCGACGAGATCGTGCGCGCGAAGCCGGCCGCCGCCAAGGGCCGTTACCTGCACACGGTCACGCTCACCACGAGCATGAACCCCGGTGTGCGGGTAGATCCGACGCGGACTCGCGGCATCGTCGAGGACATTGGGGAGCCCGCAGAGGTAGCCTGACCACCAACAGCTTTTCTGCCCGAGACCCCCGGCAGCTCTTGTAAGTCCGGGGCAGGTGGAGACGCCGGAGCATCTCGCTTCCCGTGTGTCTTTGCCTCGGCACACAGCAAAGGAACGAGATGAACAGAGAACAGAAAGCCGCGGCCATCGAGGAGGTGGCCGGCCAGATCCAGGAGTCGGAGGCGGTGTTCGCCGTCGACTACCGCGGGATCTCGGTGCCGCAGGCGGCCGAGCTGCGCACGCGATTGACGGAGGCGGGCGCTCGGTTCCGGGTTGTAAAGAACACGCTGACCCAGCGCGCGGCCGACCAGGCCGGTGCGGAGTCGCTGAAGGAGGTCCTCGAGGGGCCCACGGCGTTCACCTTCGTGCGGGCGGAAGGCGGCGACGTCGCGCTCGCGGCGAAGGCGCTCGCCACCTTCCGGCGCGAGCACAATGTGCTCGCCTTCAAGGGCGGGCTGATGAATGGCGACGTGCTGAGTGTCGAGCAGCTCGAGGCGCTCTCGAAGCTGCCCGCCCGCGACGTGCTCCACGGCCAGCTGGTCGGAATGATCGCCTCGCCGATCACCGGACTGGTTCGAACGCTGAACGCGCTGATCTCGGGGCTGGCGATCCAGCTGGGCCAGATCCGCGACCAGGGCCTGGTCGGCGGCGACGCGCCGGCCGAGGAAGCGGCGCCGGCCGCGGAGGCCGCGGAGGAGGCTCCCGCCGAGGAGGCGGAGGAGGCTCCCGCCGAGGAGGCTCCGGCTGACGAGGCGGCCGTGGAGGAGGCTCCGGCCGAGGAGGCCGCAGCCGAGGAGGCTCCGGCCGAGGAGGCCGCTGCCGAGGAGCCCGAGGCGGATGCCGCGGGTGATGAGACTGAGCAAACTGATGCGCCCTCCGAGGGCGACGAGACGGAATAAGGAGGGCCCATGGCCACTGCTGAGAAGCTGATCGAAGAGATCAAGAAGATGTCGGTGCTCGAGCTGTCCGAGCTGATCAAGGCGCTCGAGGAGGAGTTCGGCGTGTCCGCGACGGCCGTCGCGGCGGCCGCCCCGGCCGCGGCGGGTGCGGGGGGCGACGGCGGCGTCGCCGAGGAGGAGTCGGCGACCGTCGATGTCGTCCTCACGGGTCCCGGCGACAAGAAGATCCAGGTGATCAAGGTCGTCCGTGCCGCCACCGGCCTCGGCCTCAAGGAGGCCAAGGCGCTCGTGGACGAGGCCCCCAAGCCGGTCAAGGAGGGCGTCGACCGCGACGAGGGCGAGAAGCTCAAGGGCGAGCTCGAGGAGGCCGGCGCGAGCGTCGAGCTGAAGTAGCCGACTCGTTACGAGGTCGTCTCAGAGGGGCCGCCATCGCGTGGCCCCTCGTCTTAAAGGGGTCAGACCCTTGAGTCGCGGACACTTAAGGGGTCAGACCCCTTGAGTCGCGGACACTTAAGGGGTCTGACCCCTTGAGTCGTGGACACTTAAGGGGTCTGACCCCTATTTGCGGGTCGCGCCGTAATCCTCTTGTAAGACCCCCGCGCGACGATCGGTGCGTATCGCCCTCGATGCAAGGAGACGCGGGAATGCATCCGTTCAAGAAGCTCGCCCTGGCCGGTGCGGCGACAGCCGCCCTGGCCGTCGGCGCGCCGGGGTCGGCGCTGGCCGCATCCCCTGACCGAGCCCAGGATCCATTCGTCTGTCCGGTGCTGACGCTCCCGGATCAGGCGGTGGCGAGCTCGGGCCGGTTCGGCTCAATCGGCAACGGTGAGTACACCTTCGCGCCGGGCGCGGCGGGGAGCGCGGACACGTTCAACGGAAACGTCCCGAATCACGCCACGAACGCCGAGGGCAGTGGCTCGCCCGCCGGGGCACACGCCTCCCCCGGCGACAGCGGCTACAGCGCCATCTGGAGCGGCAACCAGTAGGTAGTTCGATAATCGAGTCCCGTGGACATGACCGAGCTCACGCGTAACTCGATCCTCGTCGTAGACGACGAGCCGACGATCGCGGAGGTGGTCGCGCGCTACCTCGTGCGGGCGGGATACGAGACGCGCACGGCGAGGGACGGGCCGTCGGCCGTCGCGGAGGCGACGAGCCGCCGGCCCGACCTCGTCGTGCTCGATATCAGGCTGCCGGGCATCGACGGGCTCGAGGTGATGCGCAGGATCCACGAGGACGCCGAGGAGCGGGTACCGGTGATCCTGCTCACGGCCAAGGGCGAGGAATCTGATCGGCTCATAGGGCTCGGGCGAGGGGCCGACGACTACGTCGTCAAGCCATTTTCTCCGCTGGAGCTGGTGGCGCGGGTGGACGCGATCCTGCGCCGCACCGAGGGCCGCCCAAACGGCCATGAGCCGATGCGGTTCGACGGGCTCGAGATCGATCCACGGGCGCGCCGGGTGGCGGTCCGCGGGCGGGAGGTCGACCTCACCGCGCGCGAATTCGACCTTCTCCACTTCCTGGCCCGGCATCCGGACCAGGTGTTCAGCCGCGACCAGCTGATGGACCGCGTCTGGGAGTTCTCGTTCTACAGCGACACGACCACCGTCACCGTTCATGTCCGCAGGCTGCGGGCAAAGATCGAGACGGACGCCTCGAACCCGGAGTGGATTCAAACCGTGTGGGGCGTCGGCTACCGCTTCAGCGGGCGGGCTCAGTGAGGCGCTCGGCTGCCATCGTGCTCGCGTCCGGCGCCCTCGTCGCCGCGATCGTCGGCCCGGTTTACGGCGCCGACGCCGCGCTGGTGACGGCGGGGCTCGTGGCCGCGCTGTCGGCCGTCGGACTCGCCGTGGCCCATCGGGTGGCGGGCCAGCGCCCGCGACGTCCGCTGCAAGCCCGCTTCGACCTCGTAGTCGGCACGGCCGTAGGTGTGATCCTCGTCAGCGTCCTCGCGGCGGCGGAGCTGATGTTCGTGTCGAACCACGACGCGCTGATGGTCTCCGCGATCGTCCTAGCGGCCGCGCTTGTCGCGCTCCGCGCCGCGCGGGTCGCATCTGCCGACGTCGTGGGCGAGGTCGGCGCGATCCGCGATGCGCTGGCCGCCGTCGGCGAGGGCGAGCGAGACAGGGGGGTGAACGCGGGCGCGGCGCTCGAGCTGGCCGAGCTTGCCGGCGCGGCGACACAGATGATCGAGCAGCTCGGAGAGGAGGAGAGGCGGCGCGACGGCGCGGACGCCGCTCGCCGGAACCTCGTCGCCTCGATCTCGCACGACCTGCGCACCCCGCTCGCCTCCCTCCGGCTGATGCTCGCCGCGATCGAGGACGGCGTCGCCGACGACCGCGCCCGCGATCGCTATCTCGCCACGATGCACACGCATGTAAGGGCGCTCGGGTCGCTCGTCGACGACCTATTCGAGCTCTCGCGGCTCGAAGCCGGTGACCTGGACTGGTCGATCGAGCAGGTCGCACTGTCCGATCTGGTCGACGAGACGGTGGCCGCGATGCGCTTCGAGGCCGAGGCCAAGGGAGTCGCGGTAGCCGCCGACCTGCAGCCGCTCCCGCGCCCGGCGCGGGCGGACCCGGACAGGCTTCAGCGGGTGCTCTTCAACCTCATCCAGAACGCGATTCGGCACACGCCCGCCGACGGCAGCGTGACCGTGCGCGCCGAGCCCGCCGGCGACTGGGTGGAGATCGAGGTCGCGGACACCGGCGTCGGCATCCCTCACGACGACGGGGAGCGGCTCTTCGAGCCGTTCGTGCGAGGCGCAGGAAACGGCGAGCACGATACGGGCGCCGGGCTTGGCCTCGCCCTGTGCCGCGCGATCGTGGAGGCGCATGGAGGGCGGATCTGGCTGGTCGACAGCGAGACGGGCACGCGCGTGCGCTTCGTAATCCCCACGTAGGGCGAACCTGGCAGCGTGGCCCGCATGCGAAGGATCTCGCTTCTCCTCGTGGTCGCCGCGCTCGCGGCCGCGGGATGCGGCGATGACGATGGCGACACGGGGGCGGCCGGCGACGCGGCGACGGCGACGGCGACGGACCGCGCGATCATCACGCTCCGGGACTCCAACTTCGGGCCGATGCTGTTCGACTCGAACAAGCAGGCGATCTATGTGTTCGAGCGCGATCGCCGCAACAGGACGGTCTGCTACGGCGACTGCGCCGAGGCGTGGCCCCCCGTGTTCAGCCAAGGTAACCCGCGAGCCGGGAAAGGAATCAGGGCGTCGCTGCTCGGGACCATCGAGCGACGCGACGGCCGCATGCAGGTGACGTACGCGGGCAGGCCGCTCTACTTCTACGCCCACGAGGATCCGGGCGTGGTCCTCTGCCACAACGTGAACCTGAACGGTGGCTTTTGGTGGGCAATCGGAGCTGACGGCAGGCGCCGCCCGGCATAACGCGCCGGCGGGCGGTTGCAGTGGGGAACGCCTCCACGTCATGCTCACGGCATGGGCGATCGGCTGATCGAGGCCATCGGCGCCGCCGACGGCGACGCACTGCGCGCGCTGCTCGCGGAGGACGTCGTCTTTCACAGTCCGGTTCAGACCTATCGCGGGCGAAGGCAGGTCGTTCACCTGCTCGTGACGGCCGGCGGTGTTCTCGATGACGTGGCCGTGGCGCGCGAGGTGGATGGGGTCACGTTCTTCACCGCGCAGGTCGAGGTGCATCCTGTGGACGGCGTTCTCGACGAGCGGGTCGATGACGACGGGCGGATCACCGAGATCACGCTGATGCTCCGACCGCTCGCCGGGCTCCAGGCCGCTGTGGCCCGGATGACGCGCGCGCTCGCGAAGCCGTGACCACGCCCTCCATCGGGCTCTTCGCACTGAACCAGCACGCGGGCGCAGAAGCGCTTTCGCGTCTTGCCCCGCTCGCCGAGGAGCTTGGCTACGACTCGCTCTGGATGGGCGAGCACGT
>JBKPBS010000091.1:0-15480 GCA_046726915.1 Actinomycetota bacterium | reverse complement strand
ACGAGACCGCATTCGGAGGCCGCGACGCGGGCCATACCGTGAACGTGATCGGGATAACGACGACGGGTGAGGGATTCGAAGAGGAGCGGGAGTGGGCGCGCGGACTGTGGACCGCGCTGCAGCCCCACCACCAGCATGTCTTCATCAACTTCCTGATGGAGGAAGGGGAGGATCGGATCCGCGAGGCCTACGGCACGGCGAAGTACGATCGCCTGAAGGCGCTCAAGCGCAAGTACGACCCGAACAACTTCTTCCGGCTCAACCAGAACATCCCGCCGGACTGAGTCGCCCACTTCGTCGCGTTGCGACCACGCCGCCGCCGCGGTGGACGCCGCGCGGTGAGCGGCCGTCAGCCGCTGAGTGGCTTCAGGCGGGCGGCTAGCTTCCTCCTGATGGCGCCGACGCCGAGATGGCGCGCGACTCGTTCGGCCATCCCTCTCGGGCAGGGCACGCGCACTTAGGCCTTCAGGTGTGAAGTCAGCGTCCGGCGCAACCCGTCGATGGCCTGTTCGGCCCAGCGCTTGATGAACCAGCGCCCGACCGTCTTGTCAAATAGTCCGTATCGGAATGCGGGCGGGTCGATTCCCATCTCCATGTCAACGAAAGTGCCGCCCTGGGCGTCGGACAGAAGCCAGCGCTGGAAGCCGCCCGTCGTCGGGCAACTCCATCGCAGCTCCCTCAACTCGTCGCGACGGTCGATTATCCGGCTGTACTCCGGCCGCCGCCCAGCGATTCCCACAACCTGGGTGTACACGTCACCAACCTCGAACCTCTCGCCCCGGATCTCCACCGCAGCCGGCCACCACTCCGGATAGGTGGCGGGGTTGCCGACAAGCGCCCAGACATCCTCCAGCGGCGCATCAAGGTGAGCCTGCGCGCGGTACACCGACATAACGCCAGTCTTTCAGAGGGGATCGGCCGACACCGGGCCTGGGCAGGCGCGAAGTCGAGTCTCCAAACGGAGCCGACAAGCTGCGCCACCCTTCGTCCGCTAACCAGTGGGGGCACCTCATGAGAGTGGCGCTTCCCCATGAAAGGCGACACCCCCACTGAGATGTCGCCGAGCGCAAATCGCCGTGCGGGTTCTCGTGGGCTCCGACCCCTCCATATCGGGGATGAAGTGGGGGCAGCAACGAACCCGCTGGGACGAGGTTTCCGACGGGTGAGCGACGAAGTCGCTCACCCTCCCGAGCGAGGACCGAGCATGCCGAGGAAGAGGGGTCGGGATAGTGCTCTGCACATCCCGACCCCGATGACAAAGGCAGGCGACGGTCCGCAGCCGGGAGGGTGAGCGACGGGACTCGAACCCGCGACCGCCTGGACCACAACCAGGAGCTCTACCTGCTGAGCTACGCCCACCACGTTGCCGCCCGCCTGGGCGACGTCACAGAGGTTACTTTGGCGAAAGCATGTCGGCGACCGCTGCGATCCCGCGCTCGATGTGGCTCTCGCTGAGGTCGCCGAAGCCGAGCACCAGCATCGTGATCCGCGTCATCCTCACCTATCGCACGAAGACTGCAGCGTGAGCGACCTCGGGATCGAAGGCTTCGACTACGCGACCGTCGAGGTCGACCGGTCGACCTACCGCCTCGGCGTCGCCGGGGACGGGCCGGCCGTCCTGCTGCTTCACGGCTTCCCGCAGTATCACTACTGCTGGCGCAAGGTCGCACCTGCCCTCACCGGCGAGCACACGGTTGTCGTGTGCGACCTCAAGGGCTGTGGGGAGAGCCGCGCCCCCGCGGGTGGCCCTCTTGGCGAGGGCTACACGAAGCGCGAGATCGCGGCCGAGCTCGTGGAGGCGATGGCGGAGGCGGGGTTCGAGCAGTTCGCGGTCGCCGGCCACGACCGTGGCGGCCGGGTCGCGTACCGGATGGCGCTCGACCACCCGGACCACGTGACGCGGCTCGCGGTGCTGAACATCGTTCCGACCGTCGACCAGTTCGAGCGGATGGCCGGGGATGTCTCCGTCGACTACTACCCGTGGTATCTCCTCGCCCAGCCGCCCCCGTTCGCCGAGCGCCTGATCGGCGCGAGCGCCGAGTACTTCGTACGTCACACGATCGAGTCATGGGCGGAGAAGCCCGAGACGATCGACGCCGAGGCGGTCGAGCGCTACGTCCGGGCCTTCACCCCCGAAACCATCTCCGCGTGGTGCTCGGACTACCGGGCGGCGTTCCACTTCGATCGGACGCTGGATGCCGAGGATCGCGCCGCCGGACACAGGATCGGGTGCCCGGTGCTCGCTCACTGGGGTGCCGCCGAGGGCGCGATGTCCGACGGGCCGCTGCCCGTCTGGCGGGGCTGGGCCGATGACGTCGAGGGCGGTCCGCTGCCCTCGGGTCACTTCATCCCCGAGGAGGCCGGCGGAGAGTTGGCCGCGTCGCTGACGCGGTTTCTCGCCCCACGCCGGGGCTAGCCCAGCGTGATCCTGCGCGTCGCCCGGCGCGACGCGGTGCCAACGCCGTTCACCGTGACCTCGAGCGTCAGGTCGGCGCCCCTTGCGCGTGAGAGCGCTCGCCGGACGCTCCGTGCGACGCGCACCGTGAAGGTCTGTGCGGCGGAGCCGGCGGCGTTGATCCGGCCGCTTCCGATCGCAGCGCTTCCGCCGCTAGCTCGGACCCCGAGCCGGCGCGCGGTCGAGGCGCTCACGATCAGGCGCGCGCTCATCGTGCACGGCAACGAGCAGACGCCCGCCAGCCTCAGTCCGCGGCTCGCGACTCGCGCGGGGCTGAGCTCCGGCCGGAGAGTGATCGCGCGCGCCAGCGAGAGCCGGCCGGCTGTGGCCGAAAGCTTCGCCCCCGCGCTGTCGTGGCTTCGGCCGAGCGCACGGCGGACCTTCCGGGTCATGCCGACCTTAACCGCGCCCGTGCCGGCGCTCTTCGTGCCGCCGCCGAGCCTCACGGTGCGCTTGCCGCGGGACGGCAGGCCGAGCTTCGTGGCCACGCGCGAGGAGACCACCAGCGAAGCGGTCCGCGAACAGGCAGCCTCGCACGAGCTGAGCGCGGTCAGCCGCCCGGCCGCGGCGTCGGCGAGCGATTCCTCCGTCGAGAACACGGCGAAGTCCGGCGGGGAGGGGGCAGCCCCGCCGCCGACGGTGAAGCTGACGGGGGCGCTGGTGCCGGTGTTGCCCGCGGCGTCGCCCTGTCGCGCAGCGACCGTGTAGGTCCCGCCGGCCACCTGGCCGAACTGTGTGCTGAAGGCGCCGGACCCGCTGCGGGGGACGGAGAGCGTCTGCACCGGCGAGCCGCTCGCAGCGGAGCCGGAGAACAGGTCGACCGTAACGGTGTCGTTGTCCCCGGCGGATGTGCCGGCCGACCCCTGCACGCTCGGCGCCGAGCCGCCGGCCGAGCCGATCTGAAGCCCCGGCGCCGTCACGTCGACCGTCCAGGTGTAGACGGCGGGAGTGCCGTCAACGTTGCCGTACGGGTCGAAGGCCCGCACCTCGAACGTGTGGGTGCCCTCGGGCAGGTCGCTGAAGTCCTGCGGTGAGGCGCACGGGCTGAAGTCGCCGCCGTCGAGGCGGCACTGGAACTGAGAGTTCGGCCGCGGCGAGCCGAACTCGAAGCTCGCGTGGCGCGAGCTCACGAGCGACGGCGGCGCGGCCTGGATCTCCGTGTCGGGCGCGTTGACGTTGGGGTCGCACTGCGCGGTGCGGATCGTGAGCGCCCAGCCGAGAAGCGAGCCGGTGTCGTTCTCGTAGCGATCGCTCACGCGGAGCTTCCAGGTGCCCTGCTGCTCCTTGCCGTCGAAGCGCGAGAGCTGGTCGCCCTGCGGCCGGAAGCTGCCGGTGTAGGGCGCCGTGCTCGAGCCCGAGCCGATCACCGTCGCGGCCTCGTCGTCGAAGACCGTGTCGACCAGGTCGTCGCCGCCGTTGTTCGGGCCGCCCACGTGCTCGATCAGCCGCACCGTCGTGGAGTTGTCAGGGCTCGTCAGCTCCACCTTCAGGTCGCCCACGAAGCTGTGGTCGATGCTGTTGATCCGCACGTCGAGGTCCTTGATGCGGCCGCTCACCGGCACGAAGAGCGATGACACGACGCCGCCCGCGTTGTCGTCGGGAATCGCAACGGTCTGCGTCTTCGCGTGGGTCGTCGGCGGACCGGGCCGCCCGGTCGGGATCGTGACCGGCACGGGCTGCGTCCCGCCCTCGGTGCTGGTCACGTCGAGCACGCCGGTGGCGTCCACGCCGCAAGCGGCGGAACCGGCGAGCATCGCCTGGTAGGCGGTCGTGTTCTGCTCCTCGGTGTCGGCGGTGATGTCGGGATAGCCCGATCCCGCCTGCGTCACGTTCAGCCCGCCGTTCCCGTGCAGCGTGGCCGACACGCCCGTTGCCACATCGGTGCCGGTGTTGCGCACCCCCTGGTGCAGCGCGAACGACTCGCCCGGCTCCAGGGCGCCGTCGCCGTTCTGCTCGATGCCGGCGTCGTCCACCGTCACGCCGCCCTGAACGAGGACGGGCGAGGAGAGCTGCTCCTGTGTGTTCGAGACCACGAGCGCGAAGTCCTGGTCGAGCGGCTTGCCGTTCCCGGGCACGCCGTCGCCGCCGAGCGACCTGGCCACAACCTTCACCGACATCCGGCCGCCGGTGCTCGCGGGGAGCAGCACGTTCTCGACGTTGTTGCGGAAGTCGGCTTGGCCACCGGCGATCGACACGCCGTCCGCCATCCAGTTGCCGCGGTAGGTGCGGCCGCCGGCGCTCACCTCGAGGTCCAGGTCGTTCACAAACGCGTTGCCGGTGACCGTGGCAGGCGGCGGGTCGGTCCAGGCCAGCGTCACCCGGACGGGCTTGGCCGTGTTGGCCACGCCGTATGAGCGCAGGAAGCTCTGGCCGGCGGCGTCGAGCGTCGTGGACTGGTCAACGTACTCGCGCTGCGTGCCGTCGAGCGCCGCGCCGAGGCTCACCCGGCCCCAGCCCTCATCGGTGTTGGGCGCCGACGGGATCTGGCTCCCCTTCCCGCTGTTGCCGCCGGCGACGTCGACCGCCGTGTTCACGAGCACGGCCTTCGTCATGGCCGGCGAGGGCGCCTGCGCGTTCACGTTCCGCACGTACCAGTCGCGCAGCAGCGCCGCCGCGCCTGCCACGTGTGGCGCGGCCTGCGACGTGCCCGACACGAGCGAGTAGAAGGCGCTGCCGCCGAAGTTCTTGTCGCACACCGAAGCGCCCGTGTAGCCCGCGTGCTGCGGGGAAGCTCCGGTGATGTGCGTGCCCGGCGCGACCACGTCCGGCTTCATACGGCCGTCCTGCGTCGGCCCGCGGCTCGAGAAGTTGATGATGTCGCCCGCGCTGTCGGCCCCGGCGTTCGTGACGCCGCAGCCGTCGGTGCCGGAGCCGCGCACGCTCTCGGCCGCGCCGACGGTGATCACGTTCTTGGCCGTGCCCGGCGAGGTGATGCTTCCGTAGCCCTCGTCGCCCTTCGGGTCGTTCGGGTCGCCGTTCCCGTCGCCGTCGTTGCCCGCGGAGAAGACCTCGACCATCTCCTGGTTGCCGGGCGTAGCGGACGACGCGTCGCGGACAAGCGCATCGTAGGCCTGCGAGGCGGCGTGGTAGCCGCCGAAGTTCGAGATGCCCCAGGAGTTGTTCGAGATCCGCGCCCCGGCGGCATAGGCGTCGCTGGTCAGCGTCGCGTAGTTGACCGACGACGGCGCTCCGGTGCAGCGGAAGATCTTCGACGCGCCGACCTGCGCGTACGGCGCCACCCCGAGACCGTGCTCGTAGCCCTCGGCGTCCTGGCCGGTGGCGGTGCCGAGCCCCGCGGCGATTGACGCGACGTTCGTGCCGTGACCGCCGCAGTCGGTGGCGTCCGGATCGGCGGTGAAGTCGTGCGCGTAGCCGACACGGCCGAGCAGGTCCGGGTGGACGACCGTCGTGTCCCCTCGATCGAGACCCGAGTCCGTCACGTCGATGGCGAAGCCGAAGGGGGCTCCGAATCCCTTCGTGGCTAGCCACGCCTCATAACCCGGCCCGCTCGGCGCGTTGCCGGTGAGGTTCCCGGCAACGATCTGGGCACCGCGCTCGTCGTGCAGCTTCGGCACGCCGGCCGGCTCGATCGCAACGACCGCCGGGTTCGCGGCAAGGTCGGCGACCTCGGCCGCGCTCAGGTCGAGGAACTGTGTCCGCACGTGGGCGGCCGTCAGCTCCGCGGCCAGCTTGCGGCCTGCATTCTGGGCGTCTTCACGGGCGTCCCGACCGGAGGCTCCGGCCACCGTCTGGACGGCCACGCGGCCGCCTTCCGCGCCGCGCTCGACCTTGTCGGCCGGGCGCAGCGCGGTGGCGGCACGTACCGCGGGGTATGACCCCACGAGCTCCGTCACGCGGGCGAGGGCGTCTCCCGCCGCGTGAACGATGTAGCCGTTCTGGGCGGCGTAGCCCAGCACGGCCCCGCCGGTGGCCCGCAGCTTCGCGAGCCACTCTTCCTTCACGGGTCCAACGAACTGCACGAGCACGAGCGCTTCGCTTCGCTCGGGCGCGTCCTTCGCGGCCAGCGAGGGCCGCTGCGCGGGGTCGAGCGGGCCGCCGGCCAGCACGACCTCGCGCATGTCGTCGCGGCGACCTGCGCCGGCGCCGCGCAGTCGGTCCACGTCGTCCCCGGTGGCCTCCACCAGGGAGAAGTCCTCATAGCGCGCAACCACACGCGCGTCCGCGCGCGCGAGCGCAAGCTCTCCGCGGGCCGAGTCCGGCACCAGGAGCAGGTGCGACGAGCTGTCGGGGCGCGGCGATTCGGCGCCCGCGAGGGACGCGCCGGTGACCAGGCCGCCGAGCGCGGCAGCCGCTACAGCAAGGTGACGAATTCGCGCGAAGTCGATACGGGAGCCCTTTCCCGCACTAGGACGCCGATTGCGGGAACTAGGGATGTATCGGCAACTAGCGAAAAAACAACAGTCCAGGCGCGAAGGAAACTAGGACAGTCGTC
Organism: Actinomycetota bacterium; assembly: GCA_046726915.1. Classification (GTDB taxonomy): domain Bacteria; phylum Actinomycetota; class Thermoleophilia; order Solirubrobacterales; family Thermoleophilaceae; genus JACVRW01. Next base: position 8,572 of record JBKPBS010000091.1, on the reverse strand, counting down.
CAGGTTCAGCGGAGGGGCGTCAACTCGGCGGGAACCGTCTGCTCCGACACAGCCTCGACGGTCTCCTCCTCGGCCGGCAGGCCCTCCTCGCGGGCGCAGACGATGCGGAACGAGCCGGTCCCGAGTGACGGGTTCGGCCGGATCGGGAGGCCGCGGATCGAGTCCCAGCCCAGGCGCTCGACCTCGAAGGGGTTCAGCTCGACCGCCACGGCCGGCCACTCGCACGATTCGTTGTGGTGGTCGATCGCCTTCGAGATCACCTCGAGGTTCTTCGCCTCCGCCGAGCTCATGGCGACGCGGGCTGCCCCACCAGCTTCGTGTAGTGCTCGATCGTGCGCTGGATGCCGTCGCGAACGTCGATCTCGGGCTCCCAGCCGAGCAGATCGCGCGCCCGCGCGATATCGGGCTGGCGGACCTGCGGGTCGTCCACGGGCAGCGCCTCGAACACGACCTCCGAGCGCGACTCCGTCAGCTCGATGATCAGATTGGCCATCTCGAGCAGCGACATCTCGTTCGGGTTGCCGATGTTCACCGGCTCGTGGACCTCGGACTCGGCGAGCAGCACGAGTCCACGGACCAGGTCGTCCGCGTAGCAGAAGCTGCGCGTCTGGGAGCCGTCGCCGAACACCGTCACCGGCCGATCGGCGAGCGCCTGGCCGAGGAACGCCGGAATAGCACGGCCGTCGTTGGGCCTCATCCGCGGACCGAAGGTGTTGAAGATGCGGACGATCGCCGTGTCGACCCCCTGCTGGCGCAGGTACGCCATCGTGAGCGCCTCGGCGTAGCGCTTCGCCTCGTCGTAGACGCCGCGCGGGCCGATCGGGTTCACGTTGCCCCAGTAGGTCTCGGGCTGCGGGTGGACGAGCGGGTCGCCGTAGACCTCGGAGGTCGAGGCGAGCATGAAGCGCGCGCGGTGCTTCTTCGCGAGCCCGAGCGTGTTGTGGGTGCCGTACGCGCCGACCTTCAGCGTGTGGAGCGGCAGGCGCGCGTAGTCGATCGGGGAGGCCGGCGATGCCATGTGGTAGACGAAGTCCACCGGCTCGTCGATCTCGTAGTGCGAGGTGATGTCGAACATCTCGAAGCGGAAGTTCGTCCCGTTCTTCAGGTGCCTGATGTTCTCGAGCGAGCCGGTCTCGAGGTTGTCTATGCAGATCACGCGCTGGCCGCGTGAGAGCAGGTAGTCGCACAGGTGCGAGCCGAGGAAGCCCGCGCCGCCTGTCACGAGGGAGGTCGGCATCGGGTCCGAGAGTAGCGGTGAAGCGCCGCTAGCGCTGGGCGAACTCGACCACGACCTTGATGTCGTCGTCGCCCTTTTCGAGCGCGTCCGTCCAGCTGTCCAGCGGCACCGTCCGCGTGATCAGCCGGCGCAGCCAGTCCCGGTCGGCGGCGCGCAGCGCCTCCACCGCCTGCTCGAAGTGCCGGCGGTTTGCGTTGACGGAGCCGAACACCACATCGTTCTCGAGCACGAGCTCGTTGTTGAGGGCGCCGACGTCGACGCTCAGGTTCCGCGACGCCGCCACCCCGGTGAGGCAGACGATCGCGCCCGGGGCCGTGTGCTGCATCGCGCCCGCCACGAGTTCCGCGACGCCCGTGCATTCGACGACGATGTCGGGACTGCAGCGCTCGGAGACCTCCGTTATGTCGCCGGTGCGGTACTCGGCGCCGAGCGCGCCGACGACCTCCGGCTTGATTCCCTCGGTCGCGCGGTCGAGCACGTGGACCTCGAGCCCGCGCTGCACGCCCATCAGCGCCGCGAGCAGGCCGATCGGGCCGGCACCGGTCACGAGGACGCGCTCGTGGACTGAGCAGGCGCGCGTCGCGATGCGGTCGATCTGCTCCCAAGCCTTCGCGAGGATGCTGGACGGCTCGGTGAGGACGCCGAGCGTGCCGAGCTCGTCGGGCACGGGGATCGCGAAGTCCTTCTCGATGGTGACGAGCTCGGCGCCGTAGCCGTCGAGTGCCTTGATGCCGCGCTCGGTGTACTGGCCGTTCCGGCACATGTCCCACTCGCCCTTCGCGCAGCATGCGCACGGCACGGGGTCGGGTCGCCGGACGATGCCGGCCACGAGCTGGCCGGTGTCCTTCACGCGGCCGAGCAGCTCGTGTCCCAGCACCAGCCGCTCGTGGCCGGGCGGCGGCTCGCCATGGGCGCCGTCGAGGATCTCGCGGTCGGTGCCGCAGACGCCCAGGTAGAGCGGCTCGACGAGCAGCTCCCCGTCCTTGGCCTCCGGCTCCGGCAGGTCGGTGAGCGCGGCGCTGTCCGGCTGGCCCGGGATGACCGTCATCGCGCGCATGACCTATCCCATACCCGCGTATCGCTCGCTCAGCGCAGCAGCGTCCTGCTGCGGGCGAGGGTGCACTTGTCGAAGATGCCTGTGCTGCGGCGCTGCGTCACGCAGCGACCGGCCCGTCGTACTCGGGCGAGGAGACGGCCGGCCTGTCGAACCTGGACGTCGTAGCCGAACTGCTGAGGCCTCGCGGCGCCCGGCCTCGCACTGATCACGATCCCGTAGCGAGCAGCCCAGCGTGCCGGCTGGGTGCGCGCCAGCGACCTCAGGATCGAGTTGCTCCCGCTGAGATCGGGACGCCCTCTGTTGTCGACATTGAGCGAACCAACCTCGGCGAACACGGATCCGCAGGTCAGCCACCAGAACCGGCACTTCTGGCGAGTCGTCGCGTAGGCGAGATTGGGCAAGCGCGTGCGGTACTTGACCTGCTCGCCGGTGCGCATGGGAACCGCCCAGGTGCGCAGGCGCTCGTTCGAGCGCGGATACCGCGCACGACCGGTGCTCCGGATGGAGATCTCGAGCGGCCGGAGATTGGGCCGCTGTACCGCGGGCACCACAGCGAAGGTGTAGTCGCCGCCCGCCGGCCCGGGGTTCGGCTGCTTGACCCCGCGCGCCGGGTTCGCCGCCAGCACCGGCAGCGTGAAGCTGCGCTGCCCGGCGCAGGTCGCCGTCTCCTCCAGATTGGCGGGGTCCGCCGATTGGCGCCAGGACACCGTGACGGCGAGCGTCGGCGTCGTGGGCGCGAACACCCTCACGATCGATCCGTCCGAGCTCTTCTTCAGCACGTCGACGCCGGACTGCGGCACGACCTCGATATGGGTCGCGTACTCGGCGATCTCCGCGGTCAGCTCGACCTCGTGCGTGGCCACGAGCGGGACACGCTGCCCGGCCTCCTCGCTGGTGAGCGTCGCGTTCGACGTCTTGTCCGGCGAGCACGCGGGCGGGGCCTGCGCAGGGGTGGCGGACGGGAGGGCGAGCACGGCAATGAGAAGCGCTGCCGCGCACAGACCCCGGCCCGCCCGGTTGCGCATGGTCACGCCTCGACCCTACCCGCTAGGCGCCCGGGCAGGACTCGAGCCTGCTCCTTGCCCGGACGCCGTGCTTGCTCCTAGCCGGCGGCGACGCGATAGATCGCGCCGGTCAGGTCGCCGGTGTAGACGTTGCCCTTGCGCGTGCCGACGGCAAGCACCGGAGCCGCGTAGCCACTCAGGAACGGCTTGACCTGCTTGCCGTTCGTGTTCATCGAGACGACAACGGGATTTCCAGGGACGAGGCCGCCGAACAGGGCGACGTAGAGCGTCTGCCCGATCGGGCTGATGCCCATCGGCGACGCGTGGTCGGCGTCCGCCTGCTGGTCCGTCGTGTCGTTCAGCTGGACGCCGGAGTAGAGCCGCCCGTCGGGGCCGAACGCGAGGCCGCTGAAGCCCGTCAACCCTGCCGGGCCCCTGTAGCTACCCGGGCTGGGCCGCGAGCCGCCTCCGCCACCCGGCGGGGAGCCGGGCGCGGAGGAGCTCGAGGGCCTGAAGTGAACCTATGACTTCGGCGCCCCAGCCAGCCGGTTGATCATTCCTACGGCCTGCTGGACGTGGTCGACGACTTCGTAGCTGTCCTCGAGCAGCACGAACTGGCGCCTGCTGTTGGGGTCGAACTTGACCGTGACGGTCTCCCCGACGGCCGGCACGCGGCCGGCGGGCAGCGCCACGCGCTGCGTCGCCTTGTAGGCGCCCTCGTTGCGCGGCGTCACGCGCACCGACAGCTTCGCAGTGCGGGTGCCGTCGGCTCCGAGCGTGACGTCCTCCACCTTCCTGATGGTTGCGTTCGCCGGCCGGCCGTACCTGTACAGCTCATCCGAGCTGTCGAGCGGCTTGTCCCAACCGTGGCCGAGCCAGACCATGAACAGGCCGGGGCCCGTGAGGCTGGCCAGCATTATCAATCCATAGACGACCTGGTCCTGAGTGGAGGCACCGACCAGGAAAGCCAGGCCGAGGGCCGCCAACAGCCAGCCGACGTAGACAGTGATGCGCATCGCTCCGCCTTCCCTCAGCCGATGACCAGCTTGGTCGGGTCGTTCTGGTCGACCCGAACGCTGAACGTGGAGCCGGGCTGGTAGCGAGCCAGCACGGAGTGGGCGAGCAGCTGCCGGTGCTTGACCTGATACGGCTCGCGGCCGGCGACGGTAACGGTCAGGTCAAGCTCACACACCGGGGCGTCGTTCATGACGATCCCCGTGTCCGCGATGGCGTTGACCGTCGCCATGCCCTGCAGCCCGCTGGCGTATACACCGCCGAAGGCACTCGGATCGGCCATCTGCCACTGCTCCTGCATGACGCTGGCGTGGTCGTAGGCCTGGTTGGCCATCTTCACACCCTCGAGCATGCTGATTCTCGGCTGCGCGGCGGTCTTCTTCTTGAGCTCCTTGAGCTCGTCGCTGCGAACCACCTGCACCATGTCCTTCATGTCTCGGAAAAGGCTCATTTGCCTCAACTCCTTCCAATGCGTGGATTTGACGAGTAGTCGCCGCCCGCGGGGGGAAGCCCGGGCGTAACGCCGCGCAGCCGCCCGCGGGTGGCGAACATCCAACCTCCGAGGAGGAACGCGTACACGGACAGGAAGATCCCGAGTCCGTAGAGCTCCGTTCCTGCCGGGCACTCCTGAGCAACCTCGTAGGGCCCGCCGCTCGCGCACGTCCCGATCCTCGTGAGCTTCCAGATCGAGAACGCGATCACGGCGACGGCGCCCAGCATGAGGACCAGGCCCGCCACGGCTCTCCCCCAGGAGCCCATCTCTACATGAACGGCTGCTCGCCGAACGCGATCCTCTGCGGGTCGGCGGGGTCGATCCGGCAGGCGAGCGAGGTGCCGTCGCCATAAGCGCCCATCGCCGCCGACGAGACGATCTCGCGGTGCTGGACCTCGTAGACCGCGCCGGCCTCCGGCGTGACCTCCAGGTCGAAGATCCACACGGGATTGCCGGCGACGATCTCGCCGCTGTCCACGTGACCTCGGATCAAGGCGGTGCCGGCCTGGCCGACGGACAGGATCCGATTCTGCTCGCGCGCCTGCGACTCGAGCGCGCCGCGACTGGCCATCGCGCCCGACAGGTCCATGCCACCCGTCGCCCCGCCCGCCTGTTGCCACTGACGGGCGGCCTGCGCGCCCTCCTGCGCCTGGCCCATCGCGTCCTTCATGGTCTTGAGGAAGCCCATTGGGCGTTCTCCTTTCGATCAGCCGATAGGGATCGACCGAACGGTCTCCGACCCGGGCCTCTCGCGCCACGGGGGGCAACCGCCAACCTGGCGTCGGTTGTCCGCCATGTGCGCTTCGAATCAGCAATCACCCCGATGACCAGTGGGCGGTGCGGCGGCAGGCTGGCGTGCACGCACTGTCAACCGACCACCTGAGCATGAGCCTCACGGTCGAAAGGAGAAAGTCACATGAGCCGGATCATCCGTACTACGAAGTTCTGGCTGCTCGCGGCCATCGCGGTCGCCGCGTTCGCGGGAGCCGCCTACGCCACGATCCCGGACGCAAACGGCGTCATTCATGCCTGCTACGACAAGGTGTCGGGCCAGGCCCGTATTTTCGACAACCGCACCAACACGCCGAAGCGCTGCGGTGCGAAGGAGGCCGAGGTCAGCTGGAACCAGGAGGGGGTCCCCGGCGAGAAGGGCGAGCCGGGGGCGCCTGGCCCGCAGGGCGAGCCAGGCGAGCAGGGCGAGCCGGGAGCGCCCGGAGCGCCCGGAGGGCTCGCCGGCTACGAGGTCGTCAGCGCGAAGACCCCCTTGGACAGCGACAAGTTCAAGGACGTCCGCGCCGACTGCCCGTCGGGCAAGGTCCCGGTCGGGGGCGGTGCGGACGCGCTGCACGAGTTCGAGGGCGATCAAGTCAGCATCGTCCAGCTCGCGCTCGGCAGATCCAATGTGAGCGGCACTGGCTGGCGTGCACAGGCCAAGGAGGTCCAAGACACCGACAAGGAATGGCGGCTGTACGTGAGCGTCGTCTGCGCGAACGCCGCGTAGGGGGAACCCTCGATGTCAAGAGGCGGGGCGCCGCAAGGCGCCCTGCCTCCTACCGCCTGCACGAAAGGAACGGACGAATGATCATCGACACGGTCACACGAGGCGCCGCGCGCGCCGCCCGGCTCGGCCTCACCCTAGTCGCGCTGGCCGCCGTGAGCGCCGGCGTTGGCGTCGCCACCGGTGCCATCCCGGACAGCACCACCAACGCCATCAGCAGCTGCCTTTCGCCCGATGGCAGCCTGCGCGTAATCGATACCGCCACACAGGCCTGTAGCCGCGTGAAGCGGGAGCGGCGACTTGACTGGAACCAGTCGGGACCGGCCGCCTTCGCGCGTGTCCGCGAGGACGGCAGCGTGGTCCTGTCACAGGCCAGGGGCGTCGACGCCTTCGATGTGACGAAGCCCGCCGACACCCGCGGCACCTACTGCTTCGACCTCGACTTTCAGCCGAAGCACGCCCAGGTCACGCTCGGCCCGACCAGTGGCGCCGGGACCGGGACAAGGGTTCCCGTACCCATGGCCAGCCTTCCCGGAGGCGCGCCGTGCGTGAATGGGCGCGAGGCCTCGGTTCACATGGTCGATCCGGACGCGGTGGCCATCCAGCGCGATCACGAGTTCTGGGTCTCGTTCGAGCGCTGAGACCGAGCGACCGACCCCGGACAGCAGCGCACTCAACACCGCAGTGTCATGACCCGATTTGCAGAAGCCATGACGGCAGGCGCGAAGCCTGCTGGCCGTCATGGCAGGCACCAGTTACGCGTCGACGTGCGTGCCGCTTCTGCCTCGGTGCGGTGTTCGAGGTGTAGGTTCGTGGTCGTGCCGCGGCGGGTGGTATGGGAGCGAGACGGTGTTCGCTTGGCCGCCCTGGATTTCGGCGGTGACGCCCCGGGGGTGTTGCTACTGCACGGTTTGGCGGGCTCTGCCGGAGAGTGGGCAGAGACAGCCGGATGGCTGACCGAAAGATGTCAAGTCGTCGCGCTGGACGCGAGAGGGCACGGCCATAGCGAGCGGCGCCCAGCGGACGTGTCGCGGCAGGCTCATGTCGCGGACGCGACGTTCGCTGTGGAACGGCTGGGACTCGATCCGGTGCTGGTCGTCGGTCAGTCGCTCGGCGGGCAAGTAGCATTCCTGTTGGCCGCCAACCGCCCAGATCTGGTTCGCGCAGTCGTGCTGGTCGAAGCTCACCCTGGCGCGGGCGATGAGACGACGGTTGCGGCGGTTCACGACTCATTGCAGCGCTGGCCGGTGCCGTTCCCGTCCCATCAGGCGGCGGTCGGCTTCTTCGGCGGGCCGTCGCTGAGAGCCCGAGTGTGGGCGCACGGCCTCGAGCCCCGCGAGGATGGGCTGTGGCCCCGGTTCGACATCGACGTGATGGTGGCGACCCTGCGCGAGGCCGCCGGTCGCTCCTACTGGGATGAATGGGATCGGATCGATTGTCCGGCGCTGGTTGTCAGGGCGGAGAACGGCATCATCTCGGCTGCCGATGCCGCGGCCATGACCGCCCGCGGAGGGCAGGTGCGCCTCGTCGAGATCCCGGACGCCGGGCATGATCTGCACCTGGAACGCCCCGATGAATGGCGACGCGTGCTCACCGATTTCCTCGATGGCCTGCCATGAGCGCTCCTCCCGCTGAGGCAACACTCGCAACCGGCTCACGAGCTGACTGTCGCTTCGTGCGATTTGCAGCAGCGAGGGAACGTCATGTTGAACGGCCTTGGTGTCGTCCACTGACGACAGCCCGAGCCCGGGTCAGTCGATGCACGGCCGGGCTATGTTCCTCGCGGTGACACACACTGTTGACGAGGAGATCGTGAGGCTGTTGGCGGGCCGACGGGGGCACTTTCTGCTCGAGTCCGGCCATCACGGCGACCTCTGGCTTGACCTCGACGGCGTGTTCACGCGACCGACGCGAGTCGCGCGCTTCGCCGGCGAGCTGGCGACGCGACTCGCCGCCCACGAAATAGAAGCCGTCTGTGGACCGCTTGTCGGAGGGGCGTTCCTGGCCGAGATGATCGCCTCTTGCCTAGACCTCGAGTTCTTCTATTCGGAACGCTCCGCGCGCCGCGGCGGCGGGCTGTACGCGGTCGACTACCGGCTGCCCGCCGCTCTTCGAGGCGCGGTTCGCAGTAAGCGCGTTGCGATCGTTGACGATGTGGTCAACGCCGCCTCGGCGACCAGAGCGACCTTCGAGGCTCTCCGGGGATGCGGGGCGCGAACGGTCGCCATTGGGGCGCTGCTGACGCTCGGCTCGGCCGCGCCCGCTTTCG
>JBKPBS010000090.1:0-9000 GCA_046726915.1 Actinomycetota bacterium | reverse complement strand
AGGCGCCGGTGGCGTTGCCGCGCTCCAGGCGCTTGTAGTACTCGACGCTCACGCCGGCTAGCGAGGCGACCTCCTCGCGGCGCAGCCCGGGCACGCGCCGCTGGCCATAGGTCGGCAGGCCGACCTGCTCGGGCGTGACCTCTCAGTACCCCTCTGACAGGGCCTCTCAGGTCTCGCCGATCGGTGGACAGTGAAGCCATCCCGCACGGGCTTCAATCCGACAGAGGACACCACCTTGAGCACTGAGAACACCACCGGCCGCGTCGCGGTCATCACTGGCGCCTCGTCGGGCATCGGCGAGGCCACCGCCCGCGCGCTGGCGGCCGACGGCCATCGCGTCGCGCTGCTGGCACGGCGCCTGGATCGAATCCAGGCCGTGTCCGACGAACTCGGCGACGACGCCATCGCGATCCGGGCCGACGTCACCGACCGCGACTCGATCGTCGCCGCCGCGCGGCGCGTCCAGGACGACCTCGGCGGCGCCGACATCCTCGTCAACAACGCCGGCGTGATGCTGCTCGGACCGTTCTCCGCCGAGCTCTCAGACGACTACCGCCGGATGATCGAGACCAACCTGCTGGGCGCGATCACGACGACCGAGGTGTTCCTCGATCAGCTCGTCGCCAACGGCGGCGGCGACCTGATCAACCTCTCCTCGGTGGCCGGCCGCACCGCGCGACCAGGAAACGCGGTCTACGCCGCGACCAAGTGGGGGATGAACGGCTGGTCGGAATCGCTGCGCCAGCAGCTGCAGCCCGGCGTGCGCGTGATCGTCATCGAGCCCGGCGCGGTCGCCACCGAGCTCACCGACCACATCACCCACGGCGAGACCAAGTCGGCCGTCGAGCAGATGTACCAGGCGACCTCGATCGCACCCGAGGACATCGCCCAGATCATCGCCTTCGCCGTCTCGCGGCCGCGCAGCGTGTCGCTCAGCGAGATCCTCGTCCGCCCCACCGCGCAGGCGCTGTGATGACCGAATCCCCGCAACAACCTGACACGAGAGGAACGAACCCGACCATGGCCACCGCCACGACCCCGACCCGGGAACTGAACAACGACGTCACGATGCCCGCTCTCGGATTCGGCGTCTTCCAGACGCCGCCCGAGGAAACCGCCGCGTCCGTCGAGACGGCGCTGCGCGTCGGCTACCGGCTGATCGACACCGCCGCCGCCTACGGCAACGAGCGCGAAGTCAGCGAAGGCATCCGCCGCTCGGGCATCGCCCGCGATGACGTGTTCCTCGAGACGAAGGTCTGGATCAGCGACTACGGCCGGGACGCCACGCTGCACGCGTTCGACAAGAGCGCCGGCAAGCTTGGCGTCGACCAGCTCGACCTGCTGCTCCTGCATCAGCCGCTGTCGAGCCGCTTCGATCTCACGCTCGACGCCTACCGGGCGCTCGAGAAACTGCTCGCCGACGGCAAGGTGCGCGCTATCGGCGTGAGCAACTTCATGGCCGAGCACCTCGACAGGCTCCTGACCGAGACGTCCGTCGTGCCCGCCGTGAACCAGATCGAGCTCCACCCGTACTTCCAGCAGACCGCGCTGCACAGTCTGCACGCCGGGAACGGCATCGTGACCCAGGCGTGGTCGCCCATCGGCGGCATCACCTCCTACGGCGGCGGCGAGAAGAGCACGTTCGACGACCCGACGCTGCTTGAGATCGCCCGCCAGCACGGCAAGTCGACCGCGCAGGTGATGCTGCGCTGGCACCTGCAGGCGGGCCGCTCAGCGATCCCGAAGTCGACCAAGCCCGCCCGCATCGCGGAGAACTTCGACGTCTTCGACTTCGAGCTTACGAGCGAGCAGGTCGCCGCGATCGAGGCGCTCGACACGGGAGTGCGCGGCGGACCGAACCCCGACAGCATCACCCTCGAGACGTACGGCAGGGAGATCCCCGAGGCGTGACCTCTTCGCCGATCCCCCGCCCCCGAGCAAAGAACAGGAGCAGCGAGTGGAATACCGCCCGCTCGGACGCACCGGCGTTCAGGTCTCAAAGCTCTGCCTCGGCACGATGATGTTCGGCGCCTGGGGCAACCCCGACCACGACGACTCGATCCGCATCATCCACCGCGCGTTGGATGCCGGGATCAACTTCGTCGACACCGCCGACGTCTACTCCGCCGGCGAGTCGGAGGAGATCGTTGGCAAGGCGATTCGGAGCCCACCCTCCCGCCGCGACGACGTCGTGCTGGCCACCAAGTTCTGGGGCCCGATGGGTGACGACCCCAACCGCCGCGGCGTCTCGCGCCGCTGGATCATCGCCGAGGTCGAGAACTCGCTGCGCCGCCTCGGCACCGACTGGATCGACCTCTACCAGATGCATCGTCCCGACCCGGACACCGACCTAGACGAGTCGCTCGGGGCGCTGACCGATCTCGTCCACCAGGGCAAGGTCCGCTACATCGGCTCGTCCTCCTTCTCCGCGGGTCAGATCGTGGAAGCGCAGTGGGTGGCGCGTGAGCGCGGGCTGCAGCGTTTCGTGACCGAGCAGCCGCCCTATTCGATCCTCGTACGTGGCATCGAGCTCGACGTGCTGCCAACCGCCGTCCGGCACGGCACGGGCATCCTCACCTACAGCCCGCTGGCCGGTGGCTGGCTGTCCGGCCGCTGGAGCGCAGAGGCGACACCCACCTCGCCCGCGAGGCAGCGACTCGTCGCTCGCTTCGACATGACACTGCCAGAGAACCAGCGCAAGCTCGAGGCAACCGAGGCGCTCGGCACGCTGGCCGCCGAGGCGGGCATGTCGCTCATCGAGCTGGCGATCGCCTTCGTGGTCAACCACCCTGCGGTCACGTCGGCGATCATCGGGCCACGGACGATGGAGCAGCTCGACAGCCAGCTGCCCGCCGCCGAGGTCACACTCGACGCCGCACTGCTCGATCGGATCGACGAGATCGTCCGGCCGGGCGTGAACCTCAACCCCGCCGACACGAGCTACGGCGAGCAGGTACTCGAGCCGTCCCTTCGGCGGCGGTAGATGAGCGGCACGCAGACGATCTCCCCCTCGCCACGGAACTCCACCGCTGCGGGCTTGCCACCCGGGCGGCTGGTCGTCCATGATGAGCGCTCTGTCCTCGCGACATCAGGAGAGGAAACATCATGGCCGGTATTCAATCCCGAGACTTCGACTCACCGGACGAGACCCGCACGCCGGAGAAGACCCGAGTCGATGTGGTTCGCATGGGTGACGCGACTGCGGCCCGCTTCACGTTCGAGCCCGGATGGAAGTGGTCAGAGTGCGTCAAGCCGGTGGCAGGCACCGAGAGCTGCCAGGCCCGGCACATCGGTGTCGTGCACTCCGGCAGGATGCATGTGACCCACGAGGACGGCACCGAGGTCGAGCTCGGACCGGGCGACACGTACGTGATCGAGCCCGGTCACGACGCATGGGTTCTCGGCGATGAGCGTTTCGTGGGGTTTGAGTTCGAGTCGCGGTCCGCCGAGGAGTACGCACGCCAGTAACCCCGGCTTCGCGGAACTCCCGCCGCCGCTTGACGATGGCGCACTGCCCTCACCGAGCGGCGCCGGATAACTCTCCGGCAGCACTTGAGGATCGTCTCCTGCTCGTCTCCCGATCGGGCCGCAGATTCGTCTCCCATTGAAAGTCGGGGCTGTGGCACCGACTTGTCGTGGGGTGCCATTTCCGACACTCAGTCCGTATGGCCGGCCCCGTTAATCCCCGCGCCCCCTACCAGCCGCCCAATCGCTACCTCAGACGCTGACAAATCGGGCGCCGAGCGTTGCGGCAAGCGTGCGATGTGCGGGGAGCAGCCTCTCGTTGTGACCGAGCTCAACTTCGCCGCGTCCGTACGCATGCGCGGTGTCGAACACGGTCATACCGCCTCGGCGGCGGCCGCGATCGTCTCACTGGCAAGCTGCTCGTCGCGGCTCTCGTCGGTCGACATGCGCATGCAGCCGAGTCCGATGCGGAGCTCCGACGGGTCAAGCCATCCAGGGGCACCCACGACAAGATCACTCTCGTGCCATGACGACGCGACTGGTCTGTCGCGGGGGATGTCGGGCGTGCCGATCGCGCTGATGCCGGCCACGCTGACCGACCGTCGCGAGATTCGGCGGCGACTGGCTGTTCGAGAGTTTCGCCTCGTCGACTGAAAATCGTGGTGTCGCCAGTTCGATTCTGGCCCTCGCCATTCCCGCGAACTTTCGCTCTAACAGTGTGCGGGATCACGTCCGTGCCGAGGATCACGCCTCGCGCGACGAAGATGGCCGCACCTGCCGCTTCCCGGAGCGCCGCGCTAGAGGGGCAGTCGCATGCGTCGCGCCGGCCCGAAGCGGGTTGGAACATGCTCGTCGCCGGTAAAGCCGAGCCGCTGGTAGAACCCTGCCGCCTCGGGATTCGCGACGACCCCGATCCCGGTCGCGCCGCGCTCGCGGGCGATCCGCATCGCGTCCTCGACGCGCGAACGTCCCACACCCGCGCCCATATGTCCCGGCTCGACGAACAGGCCGTCGAGTTCGCAAGCGCCCTCCACCGGCTGGAACAGCACGGCGAAGCCGACGACGTCCGCGGCCAGCTCGGCGACGCGAACGAGACCAGCCTCGATCTGGTCGACAGGGAGCTCGACCACATCCGGGTGGGCGGCGAGCTGCTCGCGATAAGCGTCCCAGTGCATCGACGCGCGGCGCTGCAACTCGGTCAGCGATCGCTGCTCAGCGACCCGGGCGTCACGGATCAGCACGGGTGCACGATTTCTCACGGTGACCAATCACTATCGCCGGTCGAGTCGAAGGGCCCGGCGTGGTGTGGCGCCCTTTGACCTAGGCCGAAGTTTGCAAATCGCGATAAGGGAATCAACCCCGGTCAAGGCTTGATCGAAGCCTGGGGTTCCGACGCGCTGCCTGGCGGCAGCCGCACCCGCTTCTGCGCGTCCTTGACATGCGTGCGCACGCATGTATACTCGTGCGTGCGCACGCATATTTACCCAGACGAAGACCAGAGGAGCTCCCGATGACGCGTAACGCAGCCGCCAGTACCACCCACACTCGCTCGATTGACCGCCGGTGGCTCGCCCTAGCGATCCTTGCCCTGGCGCAATTCATGGTCTTCCTCGACGAGACGGTTGTGAACGTTGCACTGCCCTCGATCAAGGGAGACCTTGGCTTCTCGCAGTCGTCGCTCGCCTGGGTGGTGAATGCGTACATTCTGATGTTCGGCGGCCTGCTCCTGCTGGGGGGGCGCATCGCCGACCTGTTCGGGCGCCGGCGCATCTTCCTGATCGGCACCGCACTCTTCGGCGTGGCTTCGCTCGTGGACGGCCTGGCGGGCTCGGAGGGCATGCTGCTCGGCGCCCGAGCAGTGCAGGGCATTGGCGCGGCGCTCGCGACGCCGGCCGCGCTCTCGCTCGTCACTGCGCTGTTCCGGGCGGGGCCCGAGCGGACCAGGGCGCTTGCGATGTGGGGCGCCCTATCGGGTCTCGGCTTCGCGGTGGGGATCCTGCTCGGTGGCGTGATCACCGAGATCGCCTCGTGGCGCTGGGTGTTCCTTATCAACGTGCCGTTCGCAATAGCCACGCTCGCGGTCGTGCCGCGTCTGATCGCGGAGAGTCGGGTCGCCGGCCGGGGCTTCGACCTGCCGGGCGCGATCACGGTCACGGCGGGCCTGACGACGCTCGTCTACGCGGTGCTGGAGGCGTCTGACTACGGCTGGCGTTCGGTCGAGACGCACGCCGGCTTCGGCATTGCGGTCGTCCTGCTCGGGACGTTCGCCATGATCCAGCGCCGGAGCGCCACGCCGCTGATTCCGGCGGGCTTCCTGCATCGGCGCGCGATCCTGGTGCCGAACCTGCTGCAGCTGTTCCTGGGCGCATCGCTGATCTCGACGTTCTTCCTGATGACGCTGTACATCCAGCAGGTGCTCGGGTACACGCCGCTCGAGGCGGGCCTCGCGTACCTGCCGCTGGCGGCGGCGGTGGCATCGGCCACAGTCGTGGCGGAGCGGCTGCTACCGCGCTTCGGCGCGCGCCCAGTCGCCGGGGCCGGCCTAGGGATCGCCTCGGTAGGTCTCGTGGTGCTGAGCCGGGCGCCCGTGGCCGGCGACTATCTGACGGACGTGCTGCCCGCACTGATGCCGCTCGGCTTCGGCGCCGGGCTGTCGTTCGTCTCGATCACGAACGCGGCGCTGGCGCGCGTCGACGATGACGCCGCCGGGCTCGCGTCCGGGCTGCTCAGCACCTCGGCTCAGATCGCCGGTGCCCTGGCGATCGCGATCCTGGTCGCCGTGGTGAGCGAGCGCAGCAGCGACCTGATCGGCTCGGGATCGGCCCCGCTGGCGGCACAGGTCGGCGGCTTCCAGCTCGCCTTCATGATCACCGCCGGCGTCGCGCAGCTGGCCTCGCTCGTTGCCACGTTCGCGCTGCCCAAGGGCCGGCCCGTCACGGTGGCGTCGTGAGCACCGGACCCGTCCCACCGCCGTTCGACGACACCGCTCCGGAGGAGGCGCGCACGGTAGTGCGCGCCTTCCTCTCGGAAGACGAGGAGCGGGCGTGGCTGAACCTGCTGGAGACACACTCCGCACTTGTCAACGCCCTCGAGGCACGGCTTCGTGCCGAGCACAACATGCCGCTCGGCTCGGTCGAGGCGCTGATCGAGATCGCCCATGCCGACGAGGGGTCGTTGAGCGTGTCCGACCTCGCTGAGCGGATCGGGCTCAGCCAGAGCCGAACGTCGAGGCTTGCCATGGAGCTCGAACGCGAGGGCCTGGTCGAACGACAACGTGCTGCCGCCGACTCGCGCTCCACACGGGTCGCGGTGACACAGGCCGGCCGCGACCTACTGCTGCAAGCCGCCCCCGCCTACTTCGGGACGATTCGTGAACACCTGTTCGAAGGGCTGGGCGAGCGAGACGTGAAGCAGCTAGCGCGGATCCTGGGACGAACCCGGCGCGCCAGAGGCTCCCTCGGTTAGTACCACTTCCCGCGCGCGAACCCGCCGAATGCGATCAGTCCGATGAGGACGATGATGAGCCCGATCCAGAAGCTCCAGACGATCATCAGGACGATCCCGACGATGACGATGATCCCGCCGACTGTGATCCCGCCGACGGCACCTTGACCACGACCCGGTTCCGCCATCGGACACTCCTCCCTTGGCGATGCACGTTCCAGTCACAAACGCTACTCCCCAAGATCGGCCACCGGACACGCGGCGCGGATGTCAGACCGCCCCGGTCACCTGCAGGAGCACGCCGGCAACCCCGCACGCGACCACCACCGCGACGACGGTCGCCTTGGCATGCCAGCGGATCAGGGCGAGGAACGCGGCCATGGCGAGGAGGGCGGTGGGCACGTCGACGACGCTTGTGTCGAGGATCTCGACGGTCACGGCGGCGATCAGACCGATGACCCCGGCGGCCACGCCGAGGAGGAACGGTCGGATGCGTGGGTTCTCCGCGATTGCAACGAGCCAGCCGTGGCAGAAGATCGGAAAGACGAAGGCCGGCAGGAAGATCCCGACCGTCATCGCAACTCCTCCGCCGAGGCCGCCGGCGATGTAGCCGACAAAAGTGGAGAAGATGATCAGCGGCGCGGGCAGCACGCCGCTCATCGCGAGCCCGTCGACGAACTGGCCGTCGGTGAGCCAGTGCTGGCCGTCGACGGCTGCGTCGTGCAAGTACGGGATCACGGTGTACGCACCGCCGAACGTCACGAGCCCGGCCTTCAGCCCCTCCCAGAAGATCTCCGCCGTCAGCGACAACGTCAGCGCGCCGGTGGTGATCGCGATGATCGCGGCGGCACCGGGCGTCAACGACTGCGCTCGCCGCGTCCAGCGCGGTGCGCTCGTCCAGAGCTCGTAGGAGAGCCCGGCGCCGAGGAGGACGAGCGCGAAGCTTGCGGACGCAAACACAGTCAAGGCGAACGCGGCCGCCGCCAGCAGCGCCAGCGGCACGTCAGTGATGAATGATCGGCTCAGGCGGACGAGCGCGCGCGCGACGATCGCCCCGACCGCCGCCTTCAGCCCGTAGAACAGCTCGTCGAGATGGTCGGCGAGATCCGCCTCGACGTACAGCACCGACAGCCCCAGCATGAGCAGGAAGCCCGGCAGCATGAAGCCGAGCCCCGCGAGGAAGCCGCCGAGCTTGCCGCCTCGGATCCGGCCGAAGTAGACGCACAGCTCGTGTGCCTCCGGCCCGGGCAGCACCTGGTAGACCGCGAGCGTCTTCTTGAAGGTCTCCTCGTCGACCCAGCGCTCCTCGTCGACGCACTCGCGCTTGATCATCGCGATCTGCGCCGCGGGCCCTCCCCAGGCGAGCGCGCCGAATTTCAGGAAGCGCAAGAAGATCGCGCGAGGGAGATCGCACGCGGAGCGTGGCGCCTCGTCTTGCGCAGCGACCCCAGGTTGCATCGAGCGCAGCAGTCTGACTTAGGGGACAAGTGGACGTGGGCGGCAGGTTCCTCCAGCTGCTCGGCGGGAAGCCGCGTCGCGAGGTATGCAGCGAGGCCGGTCGTGACCGGCACGGCGAGGATAAGACCGATCGAGCCGACCAGCATCGCGATCAGCTGCCGCTCGCCTCCCGATCGGGCCGTAGACGCGTCGGCCGCCCAGGCAGGCGACCAGCGCGGAAACCCAGCTGCGATCTGGACCTCAAGGGAAAAAGGCGAGGGCGAAGCACTCGCCATCTGCCGAGCGGCGGCGGCCGCCTGGCAAGGAAGAGGTTCGCGACGCGTGCGCACGCGAGCGGACCGATGACACAGCCAGGCGGGCGCCCCAGCCGGTCAGATGGCGAGGGCCAGAATCGAACTGGCGACACCACGATTTTCAGTCGTAGCCAAGCGTGAAATGCGCGACTACGAGCGGCGACGCTAGGCGAAGTTCTGCCTGCAAATCACGGTCGTTCAGCAGAAGGAGGTCTTGCGCCCGTTGTCGCTCGTTTGCGACCTCGTGGACGTCTGGTGGACGTGCGACCTGCTCGACCTCCGGGCTTAGCGACCCACTGGAACTGCACGGTCTCGAACACCGTTGGGGGCCGTTAGGTCC
>JBKPBS010000089.1:0-15407 GCA_046726915.1 Actinomycetota bacterium | reverse complement strand
TGACCGCGCGAGAGGTTGGGGTTGACGGCCTCGATATCGCTTGCGGTCAAATGGCCCAGCGATCGCTTTCGCATGGGGATGACCCTGAATGTGGGGTAGCGGTCGGCGATGTCGTAGAGCTCGTCGAGGAAGTGAGCCTGTTCGGGTCCGGGCGTGCAGTAGTAGAGATCTGCCGAAATCGATTTGTCCAGGCTGCGAGCCCAGCTCAGAAACGGGGTGATGCCGATGCCTCCTGCTATCCAAGTTTGCGGGTGAGCCAAATCGCTCCTCAAGCAAAAGCAGCCGAAGGGCCCTTCGAGCTGTGCGTGGGAACCGGGACGTAGCTTCATGACCAACCTGGTGAAGTCGCCGAATCTCTTGACTGCAAGGCGGAGCGAATCACCCCCGGGCGCGCTGGCGACCGTGAAGGGATGAGACTCGCGCGACATTCCGGTCTGGTGAAAGGCGGCGTACACAAACTGGCCGGCCTTGAACTCCAACGGACGTCCGGCGGGCACCATGATGATCTCGACAGCGCCCTCATCCAGTTGGCGGACTTCGTCCACGTAGTAGCGGTAGCGCCCGATGCCGAGACGACCTCCCAGCAATCTGTACCCGAGGCTCGCGGCACCCGCCGTTGTCAGACACGCCAAGTAGATGGTCAAGGCACGTGAGGAAGCCACGGTGCCGTGTACCGCGAAGGTGTGGAGCGCGCCAAGG
Source organism: Actinomycetota bacterium (assembly GCA_046726915.1). Lineage (GTDB taxonomy): Bacteria > Actinomycetota > Thermoleophilia > Solirubrobacterales > Thermoleophilaceae > JACVRW01. The sequence continues at coordinate 14,708 of JBKPBS010000089.1, read as the reverse complement.
ATGAACGCCGCGCCGAGAAGGCGCTGGACGAGCACAAACGCCTGATACCGGAGGCGCCCTACGAGACTCGTAACCGCGAAACCGATAAGCAGGACAAGTGCGATCACGCCGGTGAATGTGCTCCAGCCCGCGGCCGGCAGATATAGGTCCAGCGCGCCGCCGCCAGCGTCCAGGCTAAGAAAGGCCGCATGCGTGGCCGCCAGGATTACGACGAGCACCCCAAGCCTCCGGTGCAGCCGGTAAACGTGCTCCAAGCCGCCCATGGCACGTTCGACTGGACGTATCCGGCTCGCCAAGACGAGGTTCGCCGCCCACGCTGCGATGCCGAAGAGCGCCGCGAGGTTGGCGACGCTCTTCAAGACTGCATCCCCTTCGAATCTGCTCTCCACCGATCCCGCCATCAGCCACGGGACGAGCGGGAACAGCACTACAGCCGTCAACAGGTAACAGGCTGTGCTGCAGGGTGGACGGTTACGGGCCACGTTGCGGCGAGGCGCCACGACGTGGCCCGCGGTCTTCGGTCAGCGGGTTGCAGCCACTTGGCCGCCGGCCAGGCCGCCGCGCCTGCGATGCACCATCGCATAAGTGGTGCCGCCGACGAGCAGGATGAGAGCGAGCAGGCCGCCGGCCCCGAAGCCGACGTCCTCCCAGTGGATGCCGTCATCCGCGGACGCGGGGAGCGGCGCTTCCACGATCCTCACCGCCGGGGCGTCATCGGTGCCGCGGCCCGCCGAGGCGGCCAGCTGGCGCGGAGTGGCGGAGGCGACCGCCTTCTGGTACGCCTGCCACTTCGCGGTCATGAGGTTGGCCTGCGTCCCCGCCGCAGCGGCGGCGTCGCGCGTGTCCGGCGAGCGTAGGTCCTGCTGTGCGACGGCGGTCGGCGCCGCGACGGCGGCGAGCGCCAGTCCCAGGGCGGCTGTGCTGCGGAGTCGGTGGCGGTTCATCCTTGCTCCTTCTGGTCGTGACCGCGGGGAGCGGTCTTTCGCTGCGCAGCGTCCAGGGGTGCGCCAACGGGCCGCCAACGGTTCGCTAATGAACGGCAAATGGGGTCTTGCTCGCCGCGCATGGCCGCTGTAGCGTGGCTGGAGCGGTTATGGAGTTCCGCATTCTTGGGCCGGTCGAGGTACTGGAGAACGGGCGTGCGGTTTCTCTGGGCGGTCGCAAGCAGCGGGCCGTCTTGGCGCTGCTCGTCTTGAACGCCAACAAGGTCGTGTCGAGCGAGCGGCTGATCGACCTGCTCTGGGGTGAGCGACCGCCGGCGACCGCGGCGACTGCACTGCAGGGCCACGTCTCGGGCCTGCGCAAGGCGCTCGGTGCGGAAGCGATCGCAACCCGTCGTCCCGGCTATGTGCTCGACGCCGAGCCGGCCGAAATCGACCTCGCGCGCTTCGAACGGCTGCGGGGCGAGGCTCGGCGCGCGTTCGACGGCGGCGATCCGGGCGTAGCTTCGGACAAGCTGCGCGAGGCGCTCGCTCTGTGGCGCGGCGATGCGCTGGCCGACATCGCCTTCGAGCCATCGGTGCAGGCGGAGGCGGCCCGGCTCGAGGACCTGCGGCTCGCCGCGCTCGAGGACCGCATCGATGCCGACCTCGCCCTGGGACGCGCCGGGGAGCTGTCTGGCGAGCTCGAGCGGCTCGCCGCCGCGGACCCGCTGCGCGAGCGCCTGTGGGCCCAGCTGATGCTCTCGCTGTATCGCTCGGGACGCCAGGCGGAGGCCCTCGACGCCTACCAGCGGGCACGCCGGACGCTGGTGTCCGAGCTCGGCATCGAGCCAGGGCCCGCTCTGCGCGACCTCGAGCGCCGCATACTCGACCAGGATCCAACCCTCGACCTCGCCGAGCCGGCGCCCTCCGCGGCACTGGAGATCTCGCTCCTGGGCCCGCCGCGGGTGTACCGCGCTGGCCGGCCTGTGTCCGTCGACACCCGCAAGGCAACGGCCCTGCTCGCCCATCTCGCGCTGGCCGACCGCCCGCGCTCGCGTGAGGCGCTGTGCGACCTGCTTTGGCCGGGACAGGACATCGAGCACGCGCGGGGGGCGCTCAGGCGCACGCTGTCGGCGCTTCGCAAGGCGGTCGGAGACGAGTGGATCGACACCGCGGCGGACAGCGTCGCACTGCGCAACGGCGCGGGCTTGGCGGTCGACGCGCGCAGCTTTCGCTCGCTCGTCTCCCAGGAGGCGACGCGAGAGGAGCTCGAGCAGGCGGTCGAGCTCTTCCGCGGCGATCTCCTCGAGGGGTTCTCGCTGCGCGACAGCCCCGAGTTCGACGCTTGGTACGCCTACGAGGCCGACGCGATGCAGCGCGAGCTCGCGGTGGCGCTCGGCCGGCTCGTCAGGCTGCTGGTCGAGCAAGGCGAGTACGACGCGGCGATCGCGCACACGCGGCGCTGGCTTGCCCTCGACCCGCTGCACGAGCCGGCCCACCGGGAGCTGATCCGCCTCTACGCGCTGACCGGCGACCGCGCCGCGGCGCTCGCCCAGTACCGGGACTGCGTCCGCACGCTCACGCACGAGCTCGGCGTGCCGCCGACGGATGAGACCGCCGCCCTGTTCGAGCAGGTGAGCGAGGGGACGGCGGTCGCGCGCCCGCCGAGGCCGCCCGCGCCGAGTGGCGAGGCCGGCATGCCGCGTCCGGAGCCGCCGATCGAGCTGCCGCTCATCGGGCGCTCCGACGAGCTCAGCACGCTGATCGACTCGCATCGGTTAGCCACGCCGGACGGCCGCCTGGGGCTGATAGAGGGCGAGGCCGGAATCGGGAAGACGCGCCTCGCGCGCGAGCTCATGGCTGTCGTCGAGAGTCAGAGTGGGATCGTGCTCGCGGCGCGCTGCCACGACGACGAGGCGGGTCTGCCGTATGGCCCCGTGATCGAGCTGCTTGGCGAGGCCCTGCGGACGTCCGGTGCCTCGATCGCCGAGAGCGTCTCACCCGAACGCCTTGCCGATGCCTCGCTGCTGCTTCCGGAGCTGGCGAGGCTTCACCCGGACCTGCCCGCGGCCGTGACGCCGACCGGCCCGGCCGCCCAGACGCGTCTGCTCGACGCGGTAGCCGCGGTTCTCGCCGCTGCGTCCGCGGGCCCGTCTCCCGGCGTTGTCTTCGTCGACGACGTCCACGCGGCGGACGAGGCCACGCTCGACGTGCTCGCCTATCTCGGTCGGCGGCTGCGCGCCAGGCCGCTGTTGCTCGCGCTGGCGTGGCGCACCGAGGACGTGCCACCCGGTCACCGGCTGCGCCGGCTCGCAGCCGAGCTCTCCCGCGCCGGATCGGCTACGACGGTGCGCCTCGCTCGCCTCGACGAGGCCGAGGTTTCGCTGCTCGTGCGGTCCGCCGCGCCCGGCGCCAAGCCCGGCCTGGAGCGGCGCGTCTACATCGAAAGCGAGGGCCTACCGCTCTTCGCTGCCGAGTACCTCGCGGCAATCGCCGCCGGCGGCGCGCCGGCAGAGGGCGCGCTACCGCGTGAGATGCGTGACCTGCTCGAGACGCGTCTGACTGGGCTGAGCACGATGGCCCATCAGCTGCTCGAGGCCGCCGCGGTGATTGGCCGCTCGTTCGACTTCGACGGCGTGCGCGCGGCCAGCGGCCGCAGCGACGAGGAGGCCGCCGATGGCCTGGACGAGCTTGTCGGGCGTGGCCTCGTGCACGAGCTCGCCGGGCAGGAGGCGGCCTATGACTTCAGCCACGAGAAGCTGCGCGCGCTCGTCTACGAACGAGTCGGGCAGGCCCGCCGCCGCCTGCTCCACCGGCGCGTCGCCGAGGCGCTCACGAGGGCGACTGCGGGCCCCGAGGGCGCCTCGCTCGTGGCGCAGCACCTGCGCCTTACCGGGGACAATGCGGGCGCTGCGGAGCAACACCGGCGGGCGGCGGAGCATGCGGCGTCCGTGCTCGCACACCGGGACGCCATCGAGCATCTCGACGCCGCGATCGCGTTGGGACACCCCGACGCCGGGTTACACGAGCTCATGGGTGACCTGCGGACGCTCGTCGGCGACTACGCGGGCGCCCTCGTGAGCTACGAGACGGTCGCGGCCGAGAGCGAGCGCGCCACGCTGGCGAGGCTCGAGCACAAGCTCGGCGGCGTGCACGACCGGCGCGGGGACTGGGGGCGCGCCGAGGCGCGCTTCGAGGTGGCGCTCGAGGCCCTCGCCGCGGACGACGATGCGGGGCTGCGCGCCCGGATCCTCGCCGACCTGAGCCTGACCCTCCACCACGCGGGACGCGCGGATCGGGCGGTTGCCGTCGCGAGCGAGGCGCGCGCGCTCGCCGAGTCGGCCGCCGACGAGCAGGCCCAGGCGCAGGCCCACAACCTGCTCGGAGTGCTCGCGCGTGGGGCGCGGCGGCCCGCCGTGGCGCGCACCGAGCTGGAGCGAAGCCTCGCGCTGGCCGAGCGCCTGAACGATCCCACGGCGCGCACTGCCGCGCTCAACAACCTGGCGCTGGTGGCCCGCGATGAGGGCCGGGTCGACCGCGCGCTCGAGCTGACCGAGGAAGCCTTGGCTCTCTGCGTGGCGGCCGGCGATCGTCACCGCGAAGCCGCGCTCGAGAACAACCTGGCCGATCTGCACCACGCCGCCGGGCGCCCTGACGACTCGATGGCGCATCTGAAGCGAGCCGTGGCGCTGTTCGCGGAGATCGGCGCCGACGAGGACACACGGCTGCCCGAGATCTGGAAGCTCGTCAGCTGGTGAGCGAGTTCCGTAACGCTTCTTGGACCCCCCTCGAGGAGCATCGTGGGCGATGGCGCTCCCCTTCGACCCGGACGAGAATGGACGCAATGCCGGAGGACTCTCAGTGAATCGGCGTCCGGAGGTCGTGGCGTGGGGTCTCGTCGGCCTGGGCCTCTCAGCACTGCTCGCGGCCGCGGTGGTCGCGCTGTTCACCCCGAGCTCGCTCGGCAACGTGGCCGGCGTCGGGCTCGTCTTCTCGCTGTGCTTCCCGACCATCGGGGCGTTTGTGATCCGCGGGCGCGGAAGTCATCCCGTCGGCTGGCTGTTGATCGGCATCGGCGTCTCGATCTCGCTGCATTCCGCGGTCCTCCAGTGGGCCCAGACCGCGGTCAAGGACGACCCCGGATCGCTGCCGTGGGGAGACTTCGCCGCCTGGGTCTCGGTCTGGGCCTGGATGCCGGGCTGGCTACTGGTCACGACGCTCCTGCCAACGCTCTTCCCTGACGGGCGACCTCAGGGCGGCCGCCGACGGCTCGCGTGGGCGGATGGGATTGCCGTGGCGGTGCTGACGATCCTGATCGCTGCGTTCAGCTGGCACATCCCCGGTCATGCGTTTGAGGACACCGTGGAGGGCGGCTCCGACCTCGGGACGCTCGATCAGATCTACGTCGTGGGCGTCATCGTGATCGGCGTGCTCACGCTCGTCTCGATGGGATCGCTCGTGGCCCGCTTTCGCCGCGCCGGCGCGGATCTGCGGCGCCAGATCGCCTGGGTCGTATATGGCGCCGCGGTCGCGATAGCGCTGTCCCTGGCCGGCGCTTTCGTCGAGGCCGGTGTCATCCAGGTCCTGGAGGCCTGTGCGCTGGTGGGCGGCCTGGCCATCGCGATGTTCCGGTACCGCCTCTACGACATCGGCGTCGTGGTGAACCGCACGCTCGTCTACGGCGCGCTGACCGCGACGCTGGCGGGCGGCTACCTCGGAAGCGTGCTGCTGCTGCAGCTGTCGCTGCGCGGGCTTACGTCGGACAACGGGTTGGCCGTGGCGGGCTCGACGCTTGCGGTGGCGGCGTTGTTCCGACCCGCTCGCGCGCGCATCCAGGCGTTCGTGGACCGGCGCTTCTACCGGCGGAAATACGACGCGGCACGCACGCTTGCGGCCTTCTCGGCGCAGCTGCGCGACGAGGTGGACCTGGGGACGCTCATCGCCAACCTGAGCGCGGTGGTGCGCGAGACCATGCAGCCCGCCCACGTGTCGCTGTGGCTCCGTGCCCAGGCGCCGAAGCCATGAGCGGACGCGTCAGCACGCGCCTGGCATGGGTGTTGGTTGCGCTCGCGGCTGTCCTGATGGTGTCCAGCGCCGTGGTGTCGTTGGCGGGCGGGGTCGGGGTGGGCGTCGGCGAGGTCATGATCTGGCTGATCGCGCTCGTGTTCGCGGCGACGGGCGTCTTGATCGCCTCGCGCCACCCGGGCAACGCGATCGGCTGGACCTTCCTGGGGGCGGCGGTGGCAGCCGGGCTCGCGAGCTTGGCCAGTTCGTACGCCGACTACTGGGTACACGGCAGGGAAGGGTCGGAGTGGCTCGGAAAGACGGCGGCGTGGTACGGGGAGCTCTCCTGGATGCCGTTCATCCTCGTCCCGGTGACCTTCCTCCTGCTGCTGTTTCCCGACGGTCGGCTGCTCTCGCGTCGCTGGCGCCTCGTCGCGTGGTGCGCGGGGGTGGGGATCGCTGGAACCTTCGTGCTGGAGGGTTTGCATCCCGGTCCCATCCCGGACTATCCAGAGATCAGGAACCCGTACGGCGTCGAGAGCGGCGTGCTTGACGGTCTCCACACGCTCACGATTCTCGCCGTCCTCATTGGGATTCTCGGCTCGGCCCTGTCCCTCATCCTAAGGTTCCGGCGCGCCAGGGGCGACGGGCGCCTGCAGATGAAGTGGCTCGCCTTCGCGGGGGCGGTCGCCGCGGTGACGGTCCCGGTCGGATCCGTCGCCTCCGACGTGGTGGGCGAGATCATGTACGTCCCAATCATGCTGAGTGTCCTGGGGCTGCCGGCGGCGACGGGCGTCGCCATCCTGCGCCACCGCCTGTACGACATCGATGTCGTGATCAACCGGACGCTGGTCTACGGTGCGCTGACGGCGACGTTGGCGCTCACCTACCTCGGCAGCGTCCTGCTGCTCGAGCTGGCGCTGAGCGGCATCACCGAGGGCTCGGGGCTGGCCGTCGCGGTGTCCACGCTCGCGGTGGCTGCGCTGTTCCGCCCCGCCCGCGGCCGCATCCAGGCGGGCGTCGACCGCCGCTTCTACCGGCGCAAGTACGACGCGCAGCGCACGCTCGCGGGCTTCTCGGCGCGCCTGCGTGACCAGGTGGACCTTGCGGCCTTGAGCAGCGATCTGAGCGGCGTGGTGAGGGAGACGCTGCAGCCCGCTCATGTGACGCTTTGGCTCCGGGAACGGCCATGACCCGGCTCGCTTCCAGGGCGTTGCTGGCCTGGGTGATCTGCGGACTGACGATCACGGCGGCGGTCGCGGTCGTGGTCATTGCGATCGCCGACCCGAACTCCTCGGGTCCGACGCATATAAACCCCTCCGGACCGACCGCCCACGACAAGCCGGCGGAGGGCTACGTGCCTTACGCGGTGCTCACTGCGATCGTGTTCTCGACCTTCGCCGTGGTGGGTGCGGTCGTGGCAGCACGGCGTCCCCGCAACGCCGTCGGATGGCTGATCGCCGTGGCGGCGCTCCTGTGGACGCTTGCCGTCCTCTCGAACGGCGTCTACTGGCACATGGCGTTCGGGCGTCCGGACGCTCCCGCGGCGTCCGACCTCGTGGCCTGGCTCGGGACCTGGACCTTCGTGCCGGCGTTCGTGATCTTGCTCGGCCTCGTCCCGCTGCTGTTCCCGACGGGCTCGCCGCCGGGGCCGCGCTGGCGCGTGGTTGGCTGGACGGCGGCCGTGGCGGGAGGCGCGGCGGCGGTGAGCACCGCCCTCGCGCCCGGGCCCCTGGATACCGCGGACTACCCGTGGGTGGACAATCCGCTCGGCGTCGAAGGTCTCGGCCTCGGAACGCTCGCTGACGTGTCGTTCGTCCCAGCGGCCCTGGCGGCGTTGGCCGCGCTCCTATCGCTCGTGGCGCGCTACCGCCGCGCCCACGGAATCGAGCGCCTCCAGCTGAGGTGGGTGGCGGCGGCGGCCTGCCTGCTGGTCCTGCTCGCGGTCGGCGGTACGCTGCTGTCTCCCTGGCTCGGCTCCGGGGTGGGCTGGCTTTCGATGTTGTTCGGCCTCATGGCCGTGGCGGCCAGCTTGGCGGTCGCCCTGCTGCGCTACCGCCTCTACGACATCGACGTCGTGATCAACCGGACGCTGGTCTACGGTGCGCTGACGGCGACGCTGGCGCTCACGTACCTCGGCAGCGTCCTGCTGCTCGAGCTGGCGCTGAGCGGCATCACCGAGGGCTCGGGGCTGGCCGTCGCGGCGTCCACGCTCGCGGTGGCGGCGCTGTTCCGCCCGGCCCGCGCGCGCATCCAGGCGGGCGTCGACCGCCGCTTCTACCGGCATAAGTACGACGCCGCGCGGACGCTGGAGCGTTTCGGCGCCCACATGCGGGACGAGGTCGACCTCAATGCGCTCGGGAGCGAGCTGAGGGCCGTCGTGGCAGAGACCATGCAGCCGGCGTCGATCTCGCTATGGCTGCGAGTGCCAGAGCGGCGATGAAAGCGCGCGTCGAGCCGGAGTGGGCCATGGTCACGGTCGTCTTCGTCGACATCCGCGGCTTCACGGCGTTCGCGGACCGCTCGACGGCCCGTGAGGCGGTCGCCTACCTGAACGAGTTCTTCCGCCTGGTCGTTCCGATCCTGACGGAGCACGGCGGCCACGCGAACAAGCTGCTCGGCGACGGGCTCTTGGGCGTCTTCGGCGCCCCGGACCGCCTGCCCGACCATGCCGACCGCGCGCTCGCGGCGGCCTCGGACATGCTCGGCGCCGTCGAGTCCCACTTCGGTGAGCGCTGCCGCATCGGCATCGGGGTCAACTCGGGGCTCGTGCTCGTCGGGACGATCGGCGGGGGCGAGCTGGTGGAGCTCGGCGTGGTCGGGGATCCGGTGAACGTCGCCGCCCGTGTGCAGGACGCGACCCGCGAGCTCGACGAGCCGCTGCTCCTAACCGAGGCGACGCGCTGCCTGCTCGAAGACCGGGACAGTGGGATCGAGGCCCGTGGAACGCTGTCTCTGAAGGGCAAGCCCCAACCGGTCGCGGTCTACCGCTTCGAGTCCCGTAACGCTTCCCGGACGCCGCTCGCGTAGAAAGGAGCCCGAATGACCGCTCTGACGAGATCGTTCCGGGGCAAGCTCCGCCGACGGGACCGCACGGCCGCCGACAGCCGCGAGCAAACGCCTGCGTCACCCAGTCCGATGCCGGAGCAGGCACCTGTCGAGATCGCGCCCAACGACCCACTGATCGCCTACTTCCAGAGCGCCAGCGGGGCGGTCGACGTGGACGAGCTGGAGCTGGACTCGCCGGCTCTACGCGAGCTCAAGGCCGCCGGCGTGAAGCTGGCGGTCCCACTCGTGAGCCAGGGCGAGCTGATCGGGGTGCTCAACCTCGGACCGCGCCTCTCGGAGCAGGACTACTCGTCCGACGACCGCAAGCTGCTCGACGACCTCGCTGCCCAGGCGGCGCCGGCGCTGCGCGTCGCCCAGCTGGTGCGCGAGCAGGAGGCGGAGGCCGTCACCCGCCAGCGCTTCGAGCAGGAGCTCGAGGTCGCCCGGCTGATCCAGCAGAACTTCCTGCCCAAGGAGCTTCCCGATCTCCCCGGCTGGCAGATCGCGGCGTACTACCGCCCCGCCCGCGAGGTGGGGGGCGACTTCTACGATGTCATCCCGCTTCCCGACGGCCGCGTGGGGTTCGTGGTCGGCGACGTGACCGACAAGGGAGTGCCCGCGGCTCTGGTCATGTCGGCGACGCGCAGCGTGCTGCGCGCCTCGGCCCAGCGCCTGATCGAGCCCGGCGAGGTGCTCGAGCGGGTCAACGAGCACCTTTGCCCCGACATGCCGGCGAAGATGTTCGTGACCTGCCTCTACGGAGTGCTCGATCCGAGCACCGGGCATCTGCGATTCGCAAACGCCGGCCACGACCTGCCCTACGTGAAGACCGCGGACGGGATCGTCGAGCTGCGCGCGCGCGGCATGCCCCTGGGACTGATGCCGGGCATGAGCTACGAGGAAAAGGAGGCCACCCTCCAGCCGGGCGACAGCGTGCTGCTGCACTCCGACGGGATCGTGGAGGCGCATGACCCGGAGCGGGGCATGTTCGGCTTCCCCCGCCTCAAGGACACCATGGCCGGCGTCCCCGGCGGTCAGCAGCTGATCGACCGCGTGCTCAGCGAGCTCGCGGACTTCACCGGGCCCGACGCCGAGCAGGAGGACGACATCACCATGGTCACGCTTGAGCGCTCCGGCGGCGCGGGCCGCGTGTCCGCCGCCTTCAACGGCAGCGTGCTCGCCGACTTCGAGCTGCCGAGCGCGCCCGGCAACGAGCGCCAGGCGATCGAGCGCGTCGAGAGCGCGGTCGCGGGGCTCGGCCTCGAGTCCTCACGCCTCGAACGCCTCAAGACGGCGGTCGGCGAGGCCACGATGAACGCGATGGAGCACGGCAACGAGTACCGCCCGGATCGGCCGGTGTCCATCCGCGTGCTGGTCTCTTCGAACCGCCTGTGCGTGCAGGTCACCGACCAGGGCGACGCGGGCGCGGTCGGCGAGCCGGAGACCCCGGACCTGGAGGCGAAGCTCGAAGGCCGCCAGAAGCCGCGCGGCTGGGGCATGTTCCTGATCGAGAAGATGGTCGACGAGGCGCGCGTAACGAGCGAGGGCGGCGGACGCACCGTCGAGCTCGCCCTGCGCTTGGAAGGAGGCGGAGATGACGACGAGTGAGCTCCAGGCGTCCGTGAGGGAGCGCGGCGGGCTGGCTGTTATCGACCTGACGGGGGACGTCAACGCGGCCGCCGAAGAGGCGCTGAACCAGGCGTATGCCGAGGCCACCGCCGGCGGTGCCACCTCGGTGGCCCTCAACTTCGAGCGCGCCGACTACATCAACAGCACCGGCATCGCCCTGATCGTCGGGCTCCTGGCCCAGGCCCGCATGAACGGTGTCGAGGTGAAGGCATTCGGGCTGTCGGACCACTACCGCGAGATCTTCGAGATCACCCGGCTGGCCGACTTCATGACCATCGCGGACAACGAAGAGGGCGCCGTCAGCGACGCCGAGAGGAGCAACGATGCCTGAGGCAGCGACCACATTCGACGTGCGCGAGGTCTCGGAGCAGACCCGCGTTATCGACATCACGGGCGACATCACCGCCCAGAGCGAGGACGTGCTGATGGACGCATACGGCCGCGCGAGCGGGGACGGGGTGAGCGCGATAGTGCTCAACTTCACGGGGCTCGACTACATGAACAGCGGTGGCATCGGCCTGCTCGTCACGCTGCTCGTGCGCGCCCAGCGCCAGGGTCAGAAGGTGCTCGCCTACGGCCTGTCCGACCACTACCGCCAGATCTTCGAGCTGACCCGTCTCGACGAGGCGGTCGGCATCCACGACTCTGAGGACGACGCTCTGGCCGCGGCCGGCGGGTTCTGAGGAGAGACCATGAGCGACGAGAGAACAGAAATGCCCGCGGCCGAGGAACAGGCCGCCGCGCGCAGTGCCACCAACTGGGCGAAGTCGGTCTCGCGCCTGAACGTGTCCGAGGTGCCCGAGGGAGCCGTGAACATCAACGTCGAGGGGCGCCGTCTGACCTCGCCGATCCAGGGCTTCGGCAAGATGTGGCAGAAGACCTACCAGGTGCGGATCCCGGCCGAGCGCGTCTCGAACACCGACCTGATCGCCACCTGGAAGCAGCGCTTTCCCGACTTCTGGCCGGACGGCAACCGCTTCTACGGCCCCCTCACCGGCATCGAGCCCGGCGAGGTGGCGCTGCTGAACATGACGCTGCCGGGCAGGATGAAGCTGTCCACGGGCGTGATGGTGCTCTACGCGGACGAGGAGTCCTTCACGCTGATGACGCCCCAGGGCCACATGTTCGCGGGCTGGATCACGTTCAGCGCCACGCAGGTCGACGAGCACACCGTGGCCCAGGCGCAGGTGCTGATGCGAGCGAGTGATCCGATCTTCGAGCTGGGGCTCGCACTGGGCGGCCATAAGCAGGAGGACCGCTTCTGGCAGCACACGCTGACGCAGCTCGCGGCGCATTTCGAGCACGAGGCGGACGTGGACACCCAGGTCGTGTGCGTCGACGAGAAGCGCCAGTGGTCCCGGTGGAGCAACGTCTGGCAGAGCTCCGCCATCCGCTCCACGCTCTATACGCTCGGCGCTCCGGGGCGGGCGCTGAAGCGCCTGTTCAAGCGCGACCGCGCTGTTGCCTGAGCACGCGGCCGACGCCGTAGTGGTCGGCTCCGGCCCAAACGGGCTCGCCGCCGCCATCGTGCTCGCCCAGGCCGGCCGCCGGGTCACCGTGCTCGAGGGCTCGGAGTCGATCGGCGGCGGCTGCCGCTCCGAGGAGCTGACGCTGCCCGGCTTCGTGCACGACACCTGCTCCACGGTCCACGCCCTCGCCCTCGCGTCGCCCTTTCTGAGCATCCTGCCGTTGGCGCAGCACGGGCTCGAGCTGGTGCACCCCGACGCACCGCTCGCGCATCCCCTCGACGACGGCTCCGCGGTGCTGCTGGAGCGATCGGTAGAAGAGACGGCCGGCGGCCTTGACCTCGACCTCGACGCGCAGGCCTACCGCCGGCTATTCGACCCGCTGGTCCGCAGCTCCGACAACCTGATGCGCGAGATCCTCGGCCCGCTGCGGCCGCCCCGTCATCCGCTGCTGATGGCGCGCTTCGGCTCGAGCGCCCTCCGCTCGGCAAGCGGACTCGCCCGCTCGCGCTTCGACGGCGAGCGCGCGCGTGCGCTGATGGCCGGCTGCGCCGCACACTCAATGCTGTCGTTGCGCAGCCCCGCCAGCGCGGCCTTCGGAATCGTGCTCGCGCTGAGCGCGCACCGCGTTGGCTGGCCCGTGGTCCACGGCGGCTCGCAGCGCTTGGCCGACGCGCTCGCTTCCCAGCTGTGCTCGCTGGGAGGCCGACTCGAGACGGGCCACTGGGTGGAGTCCCTCGACGAGCTTCCAGGCGGCTCGACCACGCTGGTCGACGTGACACCGCGTCAGCTGCTACGGCTGGCCGGCCCGCGTCTGCCCGGCGGGTACGCGAGACGGCTCGAGCGCTACCGCTACGGGCCGGGCGTCTTCAAGCTCGACTGGGCCCTCGATGGTCCGATCCCCTGGAAGGCCCCGCAGGTCGCACGCGCCGCCACCGTGCACATCGGCGGCACGCTCGACGAGATCGCCGCCTCGGAGGACGCGGTCACGCAGGGCAAGCACCCCGCCCGCCCGTTCGTGCTGCTCGTGCAGTCGAGCCTCTTCGACCCCAGCCGCGCCCCCGAAGGCAAACACACCGGCTGGGCCTACTGCCACGTCCCGAGCGGCTCGCAACGCGACATGACCGATGCGATCGAGGCGCAGGTGGAGCGCTTCGCGCCCGGGTTCAGGGACCTGATAGCCGCGCGCTCGGCGATGGGCCCGGCGGAGGTCGAACGCCGTAACCCGAACTATGTGGGCGGCGACATCAACGGCGGCCTCCAAGACCTGCGCCAGCTCTTCACCCGTCCGGTTGCGCGGGTGGTCCCCTATTCGACCCCGCTGCCGCACGTGTTCCTCTGCTCGTCATCGACGCCACCGGGCGGGGGTGTCCACGGGATGTGCGGCTACCACGCCGCCCAGGCAGCGCTGAGCGTGTGCCCATAAGTCCGCCGTAACGCCGGCCTAGCGCTGCCTCGCGATGGCCCGCTATAACGCCGTGTGGAGATCGTGGCGCCCTCGTCGGTGAGACGCACCAGCCGACTGGTCGTCGAGACCTGGACGAGCAGCCGGTTGGTCTCGCCCGACGGGCAGGGACGGCCGCGACACCCTGATCGGCGACGACGGCCCCGACCTGCTTCGCGGCGGACGCGGAAACGACGTTCTCGACGGACGCGCGGACGACGACCTCCTGATCGGCGACGAGGGCCGGGACGTGCTGAAGGGACGGACGGGTGTTGACCGGCTGTTCGGCGGGCTCGGTTCAGACAAGCTCGACGCCCGCGACCAGCCCGCCGCCGCGGATGCCATCGTGAGGTGTGTGGCCCGGGCCTGGACCTCGCCACAGCGGATCCGGTGGATGTTCAGAACACGACCGGATACGAGACGATCCACCTGTAGGGCGCAGGTAACCGCCTTTGAACTAGGAGGCCGGCAGGGTGAGCACTGTGGCCTTGCCGCGCGGCTCCGCCAGCGCCAGCACCGCCTTGGCGCCGGCCGCCACGCCGGATGCGACTCGGCCGTCTGCTCCGAGGAGCACCGCCATGGGCGTTCCGTTGACGCCGAACTCGTCGCCGGCCGCGTACTCCTCGTCGAGGAGCACGGTCGAGCGGAAGCCGTCGGCGCGGGTCGCCTCTTCGTCGCCAGAGGAGACGATCACCAGTTGGGGCGAGCTTCCGTTCGACCTCCCCTCCCACGCGAGCAGGTCGTCGTGCATCGCTCGGCAGTGCCCGCAGCCGGGGTTCCAGAAGAGGAGGAGTGTGTCGCGCCCGCGGAGGTCGGTGAGCTTGAGGCTCTCGCCGTCGAACGAGGGAAGCTCGAGCTCCGGCACCGGTGCCCCGATGGGAACGCCCGGCGCGTCGAGCACACCCGCTACCAGCGCCTCGATCCGGCTCGGCCCCGACGCGACGTAGCTGGCTATTGATCCCTCGGGCGCGATCAGCACGGCGCTTGGGGTTCCGTTGGCCTCGAAGGCGCGGTACAGGTCGAGATCCTCGTCGACCAGGACGCGGTTGAGCCCGAGCTCCTCGGCCTCGGCGCGGACCTCCTCGGGCGCACCGTCGCTAGCCACTGCCACGGTCAGCCGGTCCGCGTGCTCGGTCTGTCACGCCGCGACCTCGGGAAGTAGCGTCTGGCACGGGCCGCAGTTCGGGCTCGCGA
>JBKPBS010000088.1:0-54735 GCA_046726915.1 Actinomycetota bacterium | reverse complement strand
TTGCGCTCGACCAGGACCACGTCGTCCCAGCCGAGCTCCGCGAGGTGGTACGCGATCGACGTTCCGCCCACGCCCCCGCCGACGATCACGCACCGCGCGGCGCCGGGGAGCTCCCGGAGTGCGGCCACTACCCGCGGGCCGCCTCGATCCAGTCCTCGAAGCGCGGGTCGCTCCGCGTCTTCTCGAGGCGATCGAAGTGCTTCTGCGCGTACCCCTTGAAGTCGAAGTCAAGCTCTGACAGGCCCGTCTGCACGACGCCCCACATCGCCTCGCGGAAGTCCGACATGAAGCGGAACAGCTTGAGCGTGGCGCGGCGGCGGTCGTCCGGCGGCTCGCCGAAGTAGGCCTCGAGGAACTCGGCCTCCTGGTCCTCGTCAAGCTCGTTGTTGGCCGCGAAGTTGCCGAGGTCGAACCAGCGGTCGCCCATCCCTGCGTACTCCCAGTCGATCAGCTGGAACTTGTCGCCGTCGCCCAGGAAGTTCGCCGTGAGGAGGTCGTTGTGGGCCGGCACGGGCTCGTGGGTCGGCTGGCCGTCGATCGCCTTCTCGATCTTGTGCGCCGCCTCGAGGGCGGTGTCGTAGCCCTCCGGCGGTTCGCTGCCGTTGGCGCGGCCGGTCTCGGCGTACTCCTCCACGAGCCGGAACGAGTCGAACTCGGTGGGGAGCTCGGCGCCGGACTCGTGGAACTTGCGCAGGTCTCGGGCGACCTCGGCGAGCGTCTGGGGCCGGCGGAGCTCATCGGCGGACATCTCGCGTCCGTCGATATAGAGCGTCACTAGGCACGACGGCTCCTCGAACATGGCCGCCACTCCCGGAGCCATGCCGAGTCCCGCGGCGGTCTTGTTCGCGATGCACTCGGCGGTGCGGTCGATGCCGAGGATCTCCGTACGCTTGCCGGGCAGGCGCACGACGTAATCGGTGCCGCCGAAGTTCACGCGGAAGTTGCGGTTCGTGATACCGCCCTCCAGCTGAACCACGCTTCCCTGGCGCGGCCCAAGCAGTGCGGTGACACGAGCCACCACCTCGGTCAGCTCCGGGATCGTGACCTCCTCGTGCATGCGCGCACACTACGCCGCAGCCGCTTTACATGCGAGGCTCCAGGGCCCCGATGTCGGACGGCGAGCTGATCCTTGTCGCGGCGGCGCTGCTCGCTGCGGGAATAGCGGCATCCCTTCTTGCCTCTCGGATTCGCCTGCCGGGACTGCTTCTGTTCCTGGCCCTCGGCATGGCGATCGGCTCGGACGGCCTGGACTGGATCGACTTCAACGACTACGAGCTCGCGCGCACCATCGGCGTAGTCGCGCTGGCGCTGATCCTGTTCGAAGGCGGGCTCACTGCCGGGTTCGACGCGATCAGGCCCGTTCTGCGGCCGTCGCTCTCGCTCGCGGCTCTCGGCACTGTCGGCACAGCCGTGATCTGCGGTCTGGCCGCGGCGTGGCTGTTCGACTTCTCGACGCTCGAGTCCATGCTGCTCGGCGCGATCATCTCGTCCACGGACGGCGCCGCCGTGTTCGCGCTGTTGCGCGAGTCCACGCTTCGCCGCAAGCTCGCCCGGACGCTCGAGGGCGAGGCAGGCTTCAACGATCCGGTTGCGGTCCTGCTCGTCATCGGCTTCATCGATTGGATCGAGAAGGACGACTACGGGGTGCTCGACATGGCGCTCCTGTTCGTGCGCGAGCTGGGTATCGGCGCCGCGGTGGGTGTGGCGGTCGGCTGGCTCGCGGTGTATGCGCTCCGCAACACGCGGCTCGCCAGCCCCGGGCTCTATCCGGTTGCGACGCTCTCGACCGCGGGGCTCGCCTTCGGGGGAGCGGCGACGCTGCACGGTTCGGGATTTCTCGCGGCATATATCGCCGGGCTGGTGCTCGGCTCGGGCCGCATCCCCGCCAAGCAGACGGTGACGGTCTTCCACGAGGGGTTGGCGTGGGTCGCCCAGATCGCGATGTTCCTCGCGCTCGGACTGCTCGTCTTCCCCAGCCAGCTCGACGACGTCTGGCTCGAGGGCGCGGCGCTTGCGCTGATCCTGGTCTTCGTGGCACGCCCGCTATCCGCGATCGCGTCGACCGCGTTCGAGCGCTTCACCGCCGGCGAGCGCCTCGTGCTCGGCTGGGCCGGCCTGCGCGGCGCGGTGCCCGTGGTGCTGGCGACGTTCCCGGTGATCGACAGGGTCCCGCACAGCCGCGAGTTCTTCAACATCGTCTTCTTCGCGGTCGTGCTCTCGACGTTGCTCCAGGGCTCCACGGTCGAATGGGTTGCACGCAGGCTCGGCGTGACCACGTCGGAGCCGGCCCTGCCGCGGCCGCTCGTCGAAACCGGCACGGTGCGCCGCCTCGGTGCTGAGATCGTGGAATACCCCGTGGGCCCGGACGACGCGATTGTCGGCCAGCTCGTGCGCGAGCTCGGACTGCCGCGCGACGCGCTACTGAGCGTAATCGTGCGCGGGGAGGAGGCGCTGCTGCCACGCGGCTCCACCCGGATAGAGGCCGCCGACCGGCTGCACGTGATGGTGCGCGAGGAGGTGGCGGAGGACATGGACGACCTGCTGGAGCGGTGGCGGATCGGGCCGGTCGGGCTGCCGGCACGCTTCGAGCCGAAGCTGCGCTCGGGCTTGGCGGTGTTCACCACGCGGCCGTGGACGGAAGCCGACGGCGACGCCGGCTTCCCGAAGGACGTCCAGGGCGTACCCGTGGCCGAGCAGATCCGCACCCGCCGGGACACGCGAGGCGCGCTTGTAGTGCTCGTCGACGGCCGCTTCGCGGTGACCGGGCCGCTCCTCGCCATGGGCGGCCCGCTGCAGCTTCAGCGCTATGCGCGTCGGCGCCTCTCGGCCGAGCAGGACGCCGCCGCGCGAGCATGGTGGCAGGAGGTCATTGGTGCACTCGCCCGCTGACCCGCGCTAGGCTCTTTTGCGCAGCAGCAACCCGGGAGGTTCATCCGATGGGACCGGACCGCGACGTAGGCGAGCGCGACTTCATGTTCGGAGCGACGGGCGTTGTCCTGATGGTGATCGTGGCGATCGCCTTCGCGATCTTCTCCTAGGCGCAGTCATTGACAGCCATCCGGGGCGGGTCATATGGTCCCCTCGACCCACGGTCCAACCGTCGGACCACTCTTCCGGCGGGTCTGGTTCAAAGCCAGAGGAGGAAGCGGATGACGACTCCCGAGATCCCGCCAACGCGTGAACCTGCGGACACCGGCGTGGAGAGGACGGACGAGCAGCGGCTTGCCGAACTCGGTTATAAGCAGGAGCTCTCGCGCGCCTGGTCCGGGTTCACGAACTTCGCGATCTCGTTCACGATCATCTCGGTCCTCGCCGGGACGTTCACGAACTTCGCCTTCGCCTGGCAGAACGGCGGCCCCATCGCGGCGTCGATCGGCTGGCCGGTCTTGTGCTTCTTCGTGCTGATGGTCGCCTTCTCGATGGCCGAGCTGACCTCGAAGTACCCGACGGCCGGCGGGCCGTACTGGTGGGCTCACGACCTGGGCGGCAAGGGCTGGAGCTGGATGACCGGCTGGTTCAACATCGTCGGTCTCGTCGGAATCGTCTCGTCGGTCGCCTACGGCTGCGCCTTCTTCCTGTGGGCGACGCTGAACCTCTACGGGCTCGACATCCTCGGGATCAACTTCGGCGACGACGCGCACGTCCTCGGTGAGACGTGGTTCCTGTTCGTCCTGATCATGCTCGTTTACACCATGGTGAACATCTTCGCCGACCAGATCCTGGCCCTGATGAACAACATCTCGGTCGGCTGGCACCTGCTCGGCGTCGCGATCGTGATCGCGCTGCTCGTCTTCGTCCCCGACGACCACCAGAGCGCGAGCTTCGTCTTCGGCGAGCGCATCAACAACAACGGCGCCTTCGACGGCTCAACCAGCACGCTGGGCTTCTGGTTCCTGGTTCTGCCTGTCGGCTTCATCCTGACGATGTATACGCAGACGGGCTACGACGCCTCTGCGCACACCGCCGAAGAGACCCGCGGCGCAGCCACGGCTGCCGCCCAGGGCGTGTGGCGTTCGGTCTTCTGGTCGGCCGTGATCGGCTGGTTCGTACTGCTCGCGTTCCTGTTCGCCGCGAGCGACGAAAAGGCCGTGGACGACGGCGCCGGCTTCGTCGGCGCGATCTTCACCAGTGCCCTCGACCCGTGGGCAGCGAAGCTCATCTTCATCATCGCCACCGTCGGCCAGCTCTTCTGCGGTGCGGCCGGGCTCACCAGCGCATCGCGCACCTGGTACGCGTTCTCGCGCGACCGGGCGATCCCCGGCTGGTTCATCTTCCGTCGGGTCAACCGGGACAGGGTGCCCTTCAACGCGGTTATCGCGGTCTCGGTCTTCTCGCTGATCATCGCCATCCCGGCGCTGTTCGGCTCCAACAACATCCCGTTCGCGTTCTTCGCGCTGTCGGGGATCTGCACCGTCGGCCTCTACGTCGCCTACATCCTCCCCGTGTACCTGCGGCTCCGGAAGGGCGACTCGTTTGAGCCCGGGCCGTGGACCCTCGGGCGCCGCTACCGGATCGTGAACATCCTCGCGATCGCCTTCGTGGTCCTGGTCGTCTACAGCCTGGTGCTCCTGCCGTACACGCCTACTGGCCTTCCGTGGAACGACGACTTCGACTGGACGGTCGTGAACTACGTGCCGCTCGCGCTGATCCTTCCGCTGATCTTCGGCGTCTGGTACCTGATCTCCGCGAAGGATCGCTACCAGGGTCCGGTGCGGACGCTCGAGGAGGACGAGGTCACGGCGGACGCTTAGCCTGGGGCCGCCGAGTCTCAATTAGCGAGGAGGCACACGGATGGCCGATCGCGCGCTGGACCGGGACGAACAGAGACTCGCTGAGCTGGGGTACAAGCAGGAGCTTGCGCGCGGTTGGTCGCAGTTCTCCAACTTCGCCATCTCGTTCACGATCATCTCCGTCCTGGCCGGGTGCTTCACGACCTACCCACAGGCGTGGAACCTCGGTGGGCCGATCGCCATCTCCTGGGGCTGGCCGATCGTCTGCATCATCATCCTGAGCGTCGCATTCAGCATGGCGGAGGTCGCTTCCGCCTACCCGACGGCCGGCGGGCCGTACTGGTGGGCGAATGAGCTGGGCGGGCCGGTCTGGTCGTGGTTCTGTGGCTGGTTCAACCTCCTGGGGCTGATCGCGATCGTCGCGACGGTCGACTGGTTCTGTGCTCAGTTCTTCACGTACGTCTTCAACCTCTGGGGCCTCGACTTCATCCTGAACTTCGCCGACGAGGTCTCGCTCGGGGAGATCTTCATCGTCTTCATGGTGATCCTGGTGCTGCACGCCATGATCAACATCTTCTCGTCGCACCTGGTCGCGCTGTTCAACAACATCTCGGTGCTCTGGCACTGCATGGGCGTGGCGGTGATCATCGGCATCCTGATCATCGTCCCCGACCATCACCAGAGCGCGGACTTCGTGTTCACCGAGCGGATCAACAACTCCGGGTTCTCGATGGACATGTACTGGTGGTACATCCTGCCGACGGGACTGCTGCTGACCATGTACACGGTCACCGGCTACGACGCGTCGGCGCACGTGGCGGAGGAGACCAGGGACGCCGAGATCTCCGCGGCGAAGGGCGTCTGGCAATCGGTCGCCCTCTCGGCGCTGATCGGCTGGTTCGTGCTGCTGGCGATCACCTTCGCGGCCAGCGACGTGGGCGCGGTCAACGACGGCGGCGGCACCTCGCTCGCCATCTTCCAGAGCGCGATGTCGGAGGGCTGGGCCGAGGTCGTGATCCTGATCTCGGCGATCGGCCAGTTCTTCTGCGGCATGGCGTGCGTGACCAGCTGCTCGCGGACGTTCTTCGCGCTCTCGCGAGACCGCATGACGCCGGGCAACAGGCTGTGGCGCAGCGTCAACTTCGAGCGCGGCGTCCCCGTGGCAGCGGTAATCGGCTCCTGCGTGTTGGCCGGCATCCTCACGCTGCCGGCGCTGTCGGGCAACGCCGCCGGCGTGCCGGTCGCGTTCTTCGCGGTCGTGTCGATCGGCGTGATCGGGCTCTACATCGCCTACGTGATGCCGGTCTACCTGCGCTGGCGGGCGGGAGACCGCTTCAAGCCCGGGGCATGGAGCCTCGGCGCGAAGTCCAAGTGGCTGAACCCGATCGCGGTCGGCTGGGTTGCCATCACGTCGATCTACTTCTGCCTGCCGTTCTACGGCCCGCCGGCGGTGTGGTGGGACGACCAGTTCGACTGGAACGCAGCCAACTTCACGCCGCTCGTGCTGGGCGTCCTCGTGATCGCCATCAGCCTCGCGTGGGTGCTGGGCATGAACAAGCGCTACAAGGGGCCGATCCGGACGATCGAGTTCGACGAGGGCATCGGCATCAAGGAGATCGACGAGCCGGAGCCGCCGGACCGGAAGGAGCCACCGGCACCGGCGCCCGCCTAGGCCTGCCCAAGCTCGGCCGCGCCGCGCACGAACGCCTTCCAGCGTTCGTGCTCGCGCGTGCGCCACTCGTCGCCTGCCTGCGGCTCCACGGAGCGGTCGATCGGCAGCAGCTCCGCGGCTTCCGCGAGCGAGGGAATCACGCCGGCCCCCACCGCTCCGAGCGCGGCCGCGCCCAGCACCGTCGCGTCGGCGCCCGCCGCGTCCACGCGCACGCCGATCGTGTCGGCCTGCAGCTGGAGCAGAAGCGGCTCGTTGGTCAGGCCGCCGTCCACGCGCAGCGAGTCGACCTCGGCGCTCTCGCGCATCGCCGCCACCACGTCGGCCACGCGCCAGGCGATGCCCTCGAGTGCCGCGCGCGCCACGTCGGCGCGCGTGGTGCCGCCGTGCAGTCCCGCTAGCACCGCGCGCGCGTCCGGCTTCCACCACGGGGCGCCGAGGCCCGCGAGCCCCGGCAGCACGCGTGCGCCCCCGTTGCCGTTCGCGCTCCGCGCCAGCTCGGTGAGCGCCGCCGGGCTCTCCGCCATGCCGAGCTCGCGGCACAGCCATTCGAGCATCGCGCCGGCGGCGAAGACGCCGCCGTCGATCGCGTACTCCGTCCGTCCGTCGATGCGCCACGCGACCGTCGGCAGCAGGCCGCCGGTCGGCTTCGGCACCTCGTCGCCCACGTGGCCGAGCACGAAGACGCCGGTGCCGTAGGTCGCCTTCACACGCCCGGGCACCACGCAGCCCGCACCCGCGAGCGCGGCCTGCTGATCAACCACCTGCCCGCACAGCGCGAGCTCGACCGGCCACGACTCGTGGCGGAGCGTGCCGAGCCGCCCGGCGGTCTCGCGCACCTCGGGCAGCACATCCGCCGGCACGCCGAACAGCTCACACAGGCGCGCGTCGAAGCCGGGCGTGCCGAGCCGGTGCAGCTGCGTGCGCGACGCCGTGGAGTTGTCGGTGGCGAAGCCCGCACCCAGGCGGTCGCAGAGGAACGAGTCCACGGTGCCCATCCGGAGCGTGCCGGCATCGCGCGCCCGCTGGACCGCCTCCTCGTTCTCGAGCAGCCAGGCCAGCTTCGCCGCCGAGAAATAGGGGTCGAAGGGGAGGCCGCTCAGCGACTGGATCTCCGCCTCGTCGGCGCCCATCCGGTCGAGCACCTGCTGCGAGCGCTTGTCCTGCCAGACGACGATCGGGCTGAGCGGCCTGCCGCTCTCCGCGTCCCAGGCGAGCACCGACTCGCCCTGGTGGTCGAGGCCACACGCCACTACCTCCTGATCGGCCGCCTCGAGCAGCTCGCCGACCGCCTCGACGACGGCCTGGAGGACCTCCTCGCCGTCCTGCTCGACCCAACCCGGCCTCGGATGGCGGTTCAGCTTGTCGCGGCGCGCCTCGCGCACGGGGCGCAGCTGCTCGTCGAACAGCGCCGCCTTGACCCCGGTGGTTCCCTCGTCGACCCCGAGCAGGAGCATCTGCGCTTCCTACCACAGCGCTGTTGAGCCGGGCAACGGCTCCCGGATAGGCTCGCGCGTCATGGATGCCGATGCCACAAAGAACGAGCGCCCGGGCGGTCCCGGCGGCACTGCGGGCATGCTGTCGCTGGACGAGCTTCGGAAGGAAGCCAGCGAGGGAACGATCGACACGGTCGTCACCGCCTTCACCGACATGCAGGGCCGGCTGTTCGGGAAGCGGATCCAGGTCGAGTACTTCCTCGACGACGTGACCGAGCACGGCATCGAGGGCTGCAACTACCTGCTCGCCCTCGACATGGAGATGGACCCGGTTCCCGGCTACGAGATGGCGAATTGGGAGGGCGGCTACGGGGACTTCGCCATCGTTCCGGACCTTTCCACGCTGCGGCGCATTCCGTGGCTCGACCGGACCGCGCTCGTGCTCTGCGACGTCGCCAACCACGACGGATCGGCGGTCGTCGCCTCGCCGCGGCAGGTCTTGATCGCCCAGTACGAGCGCGCCGAGGCGATGGGCTACATCCCGTACTTCGCGTCCGAGCTCGAGTTCTACCTGTACAAGGAGAGCTACTCCGAGGCCCACGACAAGGACTACTCGGGCGTCACGCCGACGATCCCCTACATCCTCGACTATCACATCCTTGCCACGACGATGGACGAGGCGTACCTCGGACCGATCCGCCGCGGCATGCACGGCGCCGGTATCCCGATCGAGTTCTCGAAGGGGGAGGCGTGGTACGGCCAGCACGAGGTCAACACGCGCTACGCCGACGCGCTCACCTCGGCTGACCGGCACACGATCTACAAGAACGGTGTCAAGGAAATCGCCTTCCTCAACGGGATCTCCGCCACCTTCATGGCGAAGCCCTCGGAGAAGGACATCGGCAGCTCCTGTCACATCCACTCGAGTCTGGTCAAGGGCGACAAGAGCGCCTTCGTGGACGGCGACGAGGAGACGGACATCTTCCGCCACTATCTGGGCGGAATGCGGCGGCACGTCCGCGAGCTCGCGCTGTTCGTGGCCCCGTCCATCAACTCCTACAAGCGCTACGCCACCGAGAGCTGGGCGCCGACCTCCATCTCGTGGGGCCGCGACAACCGGACCTGCGGCTTCCGCGTCGTCGGCCATGGCCAGTCCCGCCGGGCCGAGTGCCGGATCCCGGGCGCCGACGTGAACCCGTACCTCGGCTACGCGGCGCTGCTCGCCGCCGGGCTCGACGGGATCGAGAACGAGATCGATCCGGGCCCGGAGCTCGTGGGGAACGCCTACGAGGAGGCCGAGGCTGAGCCGTTCCCCTCGACGCTGCGCGAGGCGGTGGACCTGTGGGAGTCGAGCGAGTTCGCGAAACGCACCTTCGGCGAGGCCGTCTGGAAGCACTACCTCAACTACGGGCGCACCGAGCAGCGCCTGTTCGACGAGGTGGTGACGGACTACGAGCGCCGCCGAATGTTCGAGCGCGGCTGATCTGCCTACAGTGGTGTGGTGACCAGACCGGTCATCGGGATCTGCGCCGCCATCGAGAGCGCGCGCTGGGCGGCGTGGGAGGTGGTCGTGAACCTCTCGCCGCGCACGTACACGCTCGCCGTCCAGCGGGCGGGTGGGATCGCGCTGATCCTGCCGCCGGACGACGTGGTGGCCGAGTCGCCCGACGTGCTGCTCGACATGATCGACGGGCTCATCCTCGCCGGCGGGTCCGACATCGACCCCGGGAGCTATGGCGCGAAGCCGCATCCGGAGACGCGCGGCAGCTGGCCCGAGCGCGACCGCTTCGAGCTCGCACTGGGCACGCGCGCGCTCGAGCGCGACATGCCCGTGCTCGGGATCTGCCGCGGCATGGAGATGCTCAACGTGATCCAGGGCGGCACGCTCAACCAGCACCTCGGCCTGGAGCTCCATCGCCACACACCGGGCGTGTACGCCGACCACCGGGTGCAGCTCGAGCCGGGCTCGCTCGCGTCGCGGATCGTGGGCGGGGAGACGACCGCAGTCAAGTCGGCGCACCACCAGGGCGTGGAGGAGCTGGGCGAGGGGGTGGTCGTGAGCGGACACGCCGACGACGGCGTCGTCGAGGCCCTCGAGCTGCCGGACCGGTCGTTCGCGGTCGGGGTGCTGTGGCATCCCGAGGAGGACGAGCGGAGCCGGGTGATCGGCTCGCTGGTCAACGAGGCGCGCGACCGGCTGGAGGCGCCGGCCGCCCCGCGACTCCGTGAGGCGCACGGATGATCCAGGTCCTGGAGCCGGCCACCGCCGAGGTGATGGCGGAGGTGCCGCAGGCGGGCGTCGAGGAGACCGACGCGGCGGTCGCGCGCGCCAAGGAGGCCTTCCCCGCCTGGCGCGCCGTGGCGCCAGGAGACCGCTCGGCGCTGCTCCACCGGCTCGCCAACGCGCTCGAGGAGAAGGTCGAGGACCTGGCCCGGCTCGAGGCGCGCAACGCCGGCAAGCCGATCTCGGACGCGCGCGGCGAGATGGGGATGGTCGTCGAGACGTTCCGCTACTACGCGGGCGCGCCGGAGCGGAACACCGGCCGCACGATCCCGGTGTCGGGCGGAATCGACATGACCTTCCGCGAGCCGCTCGGCGTGGTCGGGCTGATCACGCCGTGGAACTTCCCGCTCACGATCGCTGGCTGGAAGCTGGGCCCGGCGCTGGCCGCGGGCAACACCGTGGTGCTGAAGCCCGCCGAGCTCACGCCACTCACCGCACTCGAGTTCGAGCGCATCGCGCTCGAGGCCGGCATCCCGGAGGGCGTCGTCAACGTCGTCGCGGGACCGGGCTCGGTGTGCGGCCAGCGGCTTGTCGAGCACCCCGACGTGGCCAAGATCGCGTTCACCGGCTCGACCGAGGTCGGCCGCCGCATCGCCGCCGGCGCCGCCGAGACGATCAAGCGCGTCACGCTCGAGCTGGGCGGGAAGTCGGCCAACATCGTCTACGCCGACGCCGACCTGGAGAAGGCGGCCGCCGCGGCTCCGGGCGCCGTGTTCGGCAACGCCGGGCAGGACTGCTGCGCGCGCTCGCGCATTCTGGTGGAGCGGTCCGCCGTCGACCGCTTCATGGAGGTGCTCGAGGAGGCCGTGGAGGCGATCCGGGTGGGCGACCCGCTCGACGAGGCCACCGAGATGGGGCCGCTGATCTCGGCGGATCAGCGCGAGACCGTGTCGTCCTTCGTGCCCGACGACGCGCCGGTCGCGATCCGCGGCGACGCACCCGACGGTCCGGGCTTCTGGTTCCCGCCGACGGTCCTGTGCCCGGTCGACAACGACGACCGGGCCGCGCGCGAGGAGATCTTCGGGCCGGTGGCGGCCGTGATCCCGTTCCGCGACGAGGAGGAGGCGGTACGGCTCGCGAACGACACGATCTACGGGCTGTCGGGCTCCGTCTGGACGCGCGACGGCGCAAAGGCGATCCGCACGGCGCGCGCGCTCGAGACCGGCGTGATCTCGATCAACTCGAACACGTCCGTGCGCGTGTCCACGCCCTTCGGTGGCTTCAAGCAGTCCGGCTACGGCCGCGAGCTCGGGCCCGACGCGCTCGACCACTACAGCGAGGTGAAGAACGTCTACTACGCCACGGAGGGGTAGATGGCCCGACTGGACGGCAAGGTCTGCGTGATCACGGGGGCGGCGAGCGGCATCGGCGCCGAGACCGCACGGCTCTTCAAGGACGAGGGCGCAACGGTCGTGGGGGTGGACCTCGCCGAGAGCTCGGAGGGCGACCTCGCCATCCAGGCGGACGTGACCGACGACGAGCAGGTCGAGGGCATCTACACGCGGGCGCGCGACGAGCTCGGCCACATCGACGTGCTCTTCAACAACGCCGGCATCTCGCCGCCCGACGACGTCTCCGTGCTCGAGACCTCGCTGGAGGCGTGGCAGCGGGTGCAGGACGTGAACCTGAAGTCCGTGTTCCTGTGCTGCAAGCACGGGATCCCGCACCTGCTCGAGGCGGGCGGCGGCTCGGTGATCAACACGGCGTCGTTCGTGGCGGTGATGGGGGCGGCCACGTCGCAGATCTCGTACACCGCGTCGAAGGGCGGCGTGCTCGCGCTGTCGCGGGAGCTCGGTGTTGAGTTCGCCCGGCAGGGCGTGCGGGTGAACGCGCTCTGCCCCGGCCCGGTGAACACGCCGCTGCTGCAGGAGCTCTACGCCAAGGACCAGGCGGCGGCCGCGCGCCGCCTCGTCCACGTGCCGATGGGCCGCTTCGCCGAGGCGCGCGAGATCGCGAACGGCGTGCTGTTCCTCGCGAGCGACGAGTCCTCGTACGTGACCGCGCAGACCTTCCTCGTGGACGGCGGGCTCTCCGGCGCCTACGTGACTCCCGAGTGAGGGTCCTGTCGGTAGTTCACGAGCGGGATGCCGGCGCCGGCGTGTTCGGCGAGTTCCCCACCTGGGTCCCGAGGGAGCAGCCCGCGCCGAGCGTTCAGGACGTGGATGCGCTGATGATCTTCGGCGGATCGATGCACGTCGACCAGAACGGCGAGCACCGCTGGCTGGACCCCGAGAAGCAGTTCATCCGCGATGCGCTTGAGGGCGGGACGCCGATCCTGGCGGTGTGCCTCGGCAGCCAGCTGCTGGCCGAGGCGGCGGGCGCTCGCCCCTACCGCTCCGACGAGCCGGAGATCGGCTGGTACGACATCGAGATCACCGAGGCCGGCGCGGCCGACCCCGTGATCGGCCCGCTCGCCCCGTCGGTCGAGCTGTTCGAATGGCACCACTACGTGGCGCCGCTGCCGCCCGGCGCTATCGAGCTCGCGCGAACGCCCGCGTGTGTGCAGGCGTTTCGCATCGAGGGAAAGCCCGCGTGGGGATTGCAATTCCACGCGGAGGTCACGAAGGAGAACCTGTTCGGCTGGCTCGACGGATGGGAGCAGTCGGAGGCCGTGCACACGGAGCTCGACCCGAACGCGATCCGCGCCGCGAGCGAACTACGCATCGAGGAACAGAACGAGATCGGGCGCCGGCTCGCCGAGCGCTTCCTCGCCGAAGCCGCCCGTACCTAGCTGGTTGGGGGCTCTGAGGGTGGAGGCGGCGGCGCGGGGGCGGCCTCGCCCGCGGTCGGCGCCGGTCCGCCTGCCGGCTCCCCGCCCGGTCCCACCTGGCCCCCGCCGCCGGTGCCCAGCACGGGCTCGCCGCGAACAGCCTTCAGCTCGAAGAACAGCACCGCTGCGGCCAGGGCGCTCAGCGGCGCCACGAGCAGCCGCACGATCAGGTCAGCGACCGCGTAGGACGCGAATGAGTCCGCGACGCTGTTCGCGACCGCCTGGATCACCGCGCTCACGATGAACTGGAGCAGGAACAGGACCACGATCACGCCGAACACCTGCCACCCGTTGCCGCGGACGAGTTCGCGGCTCCTGCCGAACGAGTCGATCGCCCCGCGGCGCTCGATCACGATCACCGGCGCTATCACCGACCAGATCGTGAGCAGGAAGAGTCCCGGCACGATCACCAGGAGCAGTCCGATTGCGATCCCAATGCCGGCGAGGATGCCCGCGACGAGCAGCGGTGCGATCACGGGCATGGCGGACTGCACGAGCGATCCCACCGTGTGGTCGCGCCGTCCGTCGAGGATGTCCCGTGCGGCCTCAACGACCATCCCCTGGAACCAGTACGTAGCGATCGTCGCCACCGCCGCGACGATGAGGACGCCGATGAGGCTCACGTCCCCGGCGTAGACGATTCCGCTGATGGCTGCCACCGGCACGAACACGACGAGCGCCGCCGGGATCAGGAGCGTGAACTGGTCTCTGTAGATCTCAAAGATCCGCTCGAACACTCGAGCGGTGTCGATCTTCTGGTTCATGCCGCAGAATCTATTGCCCGCGCGGCAAATGGCGCGGCTGGCCGGGGTCAGGGTTTGAACTCGGAAGGCGGCCAGTCTTCGGGACGCATCGAGCCGACCATGCGGAAGCTCGGCTTGCGGTCGACGTTCCGCCACGCCGGCCTGGATTCCGCGCCGAACAGCGGGCCGGCGATCACCACGAACAACAGCACGCCTCCGAGGACGATCGCCATGGTCTCATCCGCCTCCGAATCCTGCCGCGAATTGTGGGAGCTAGGCGGCTCCGGGAAGGGAGGGGCTGCGGGGTCGGCTGCGGCCGGCGCGGCCGCGAGAGCGAGGGCGGCGACTGCAAGAGCGGCACTGATGCGCTTCATGGCGGCTCCTTCAGCTCGGCTGTTGCGCTGGTGCAGCTTCTCAAATTTGCGGGTACCTAGCCATGATCTCTGTGATGCGGGATTACGCGTCGCAGCGCCGGGCGCGCGAGAATCTATTTCTGTGCCGGACAGTCTGCGCGGACACCTGCTGATCGCCGCCCCGTCGCTCTTCGACTACTTCCGCCGTACCGTCGTGCTCGTAATCGAGCACACGCCCGAGGGCGCCATGGGTGTCGTGCTCGGCCGCGAGACGGAGACGCGCGTGGCCGACGCGGTGCCGGCCCTCGCGGAGCTCCCGGGAGCCGACGACGTCGTCTACCTGGGCGGGCCCGTCTCGCCGGAGTCGGTCATCGCGCTCGGCGACTTCGAGCATCCCGAGGAGGCCGGCACGCACGTGGTCGGCTCGCTCGGCACGCTCGATCCCGACGGTGCGAACGACTCGCTGCGGCGCGTGCGGGTGTTCGCCGGATACGCCGGCTGGGGGCCCGGCCAGCTCGACGGCGAGCTCGAGCAGGAGGCGTGGATCGTCGATACGGCCGAGGTCGAGGACCCGTTCCGCCCGGGCGACATCTGGTCCGGCGCGCTGGAGCGAAAGGGCGGCCGCTACCGCCTCATGGCGACGATGCCGGCCGACCCGTCGCTCAACTGATCCCCGCCGATCCCCCGCGTCCGCTGGGCAGGGGGCAGGCCGGCAGGCCGCGCGGGACCGGCCCGGCCCAGCCGGGATAGAGGAGCCGAGCATGCGAGACGCCGGCCAGCTTGCGGATCACGGGCATGAAGGCGTACTGCGTGACCCGCGCGGCCGGAAACTGCATCACCTCGCTGCCCATCCAGACGCGTGCGGCCTCGTTCGTGAGGACGAGGTAGCGGAAGAGGCGGCGAGGCACGGGCTGAAGCATCTGCTCGCGCCAGCGCTCCGCCTCCTCCACGGCCGCGCGCGCCGGGGACCACCGGCGGCCGGATTCGAGATCGGGATGACGTATATGCGCGTGGCCATCAGCCGCAGCGCCGCACCAGACGCGCGACGGCGGTTGCCCGGGCGGCGTAGCCGGCGGCTGAGACGTGCACGCCGTCGTCCGCGAGCCAGTCCGGATGCCGGCGCACCATCCGCACCCAGTTGAGCACCAGCAGGTTCTCGCGGCTCTCGTCCTCATGCGCGAGCACGCGGTTGTAGCCGCGGTAGCTCACCCCGCGATACGGCGGCCGGACGATGTTGGCCCACACCACGCAGCGCCCGCTGCCGGCCACGTCCATGACCTCGCGGACGGCCGCCCGGAACGCGCCGGTCTGGCCGGGATCGTCGTTCGTCCCAAGGCTTACGTGGACGACGCGGGCGAGCGAGCGCCCGTAGCGGCGCATCACGTCCGCGCCATCGGCGGCGTGGCGGCTCACCTTCGTCGACTGCCGCACGCGCCAGTCCGGCAGCTCCCTCGGGATGTACGGCCGCGTGCCCTCCGCCAACGAGTCGCCGTCCACCAGCAGGCGGCGTTCGGCCGCCTGCGCCGCCGGCGCGACCGCGAGGCCGGCCGCCACCAGCGCGAGCACGCGCCTCATCGGCCCCGCAGGGCGGGGAAGTCCTCTGCCATCGCGTCGAGGATAAGCCGGACGGGTGCGACCGCGCCCTCACGTGTGAAGTGCACGCCGTCGGGCTGCCGGGCGAGCACGCGCCTGCCGTCGATCTTCAGAGTGTCGCTGTACTTGCCGCGGTTCAGCGTGGAGTAGATGTCGACGTAGCGCAGCGCCGGAACAGAGTCTGCGGCTCGCTCCACAGCACGGTTCTGCGAGGCGTAGATCTCGTTGAACTCGGGGTCGCGCGCGGTTGGCGGCGGCACCCAGTAGACCGGCCGCCTGCCGTCTCCCGAGAGCGCGGCGCTCACAACCGCCACGCGACGCGCGAACTCCGTCTCCCAGCCCGCCTCGCCGGGGTTGTAGAGGGAGCCGTCAGCCGTCTGCACGTTGAAGCCGTCGTTGTCGCCGATCGCCATGACGACCGCGCCGGGGCTGCGGGCGGCAACCTCCTGTTCGGCGTTGATCTCCCAGTTGAAGAACGCCGGATTGGTCAGGCCGGTGCCATTCCTGGGCACGGTTGTGACCTCGAGGAGGCCGTCGGGAGACTGGTCGACCAGCCGCTGGCCCAGGAACTCGGCCTGGGAGTCGCCGGTCACGAGCACCTGGAGCGGCTTCACCGGGGTCGGCTGCGCGAAGCTCTGCCGCTCGTCCTTGCGGCGGTTGGGGCGCAGGATCGCGGTCGAGCCGCGCTCGAGCGCGGTGCCTGACGCCGTCTTGTCCTCCTGTCCGAAGACCCGGTCGAGACCCTCGCGCGGCAGGTGGAACCCGATCGCGCCGGCCACGTCATCGACCGGACGCCCGACCGAGAGCACGATGTCGCGCGTCGTGCCCGGCTTCATCCCCTCGCCGGCGCGTACCAGCGCCTCCGAGTTGAACAGCGCCGCGATGGCGAGGGCGATCGCGATCACGCCGAGCACCCGGCCCGCCGGCATCGTGAGGTCTCTGTCGCGCAGCGGCTCCACGGCTCAGAACTGGTAGTAGATGAACGGGGCCACGCCCTGCTGTCCCACGGCGGCGTCGGCCGCGACGATCACCGCGCCCACGGCCAGGCCCTGAACCGCCACGGGCCGGGCCACGAGCCACGCCTCCGCCTCGCGCCACCAGTCGCGCGGCAGCGCCTGAATCGCGATCGCCGCCACGACCAGGAGCACCAGCGGCAGCGTCACGAGCGGCGACGGTCCGGAGAGGCCGAGCCCGCCCAGCACGTCGAACGCCGTGCGGAGGTCCGGCGCCCGGAAAAAGACCCAGGCCACGCAGACCACATGGAAGGTCACAAGCCAGGCGGCCCAGGCAGGCAGCCGGAAGCCGCCAAAGCGCTCGCGCGCCCAGCGCTCCGCCGACAGCGCGCCGCCGTGGATCCCGCCCCAGAGCACGAACGTCCATGCCGCGCCGTGCCAGAGCCCGCCGAGCAGCATCGTCAGCATCAGGTTCCGATATGTCCTGAGGCGGCCGCCGCGGTTGCCGCCGAGCGGGATGTAGAGGTAGTCGCGCAGCCAGCGCGAGAGCGTCATGTGCCAGCGCCGCCAGAAGTCCCTGAGCGACAGCGCGAGGTAGGGGCGGTTGAAGTTCTGCGGAAGCTGGTAGCCGAGGAGCAGCGCCAGGCCGATCGCCATGTCGGTGTAGCCAGAGAAGTCGCAGTAGATCTGGGCGGCGAAGCCGTAGAACGCGAGCGTCAGCTCTGCCGCCGAGTGCGCAGTCGGGTCGCTGTACACGGGATCGACCACGCGCCGCGCCAGCTCATCCGCGATCACGGTCTTCTTCACGAGCCCGCCGACGATCAGGAAGATCGCCGGGCCCGCGAGAACCGTGCGCGGGTCGCGCGGCGTGCGGAGCTGCGGCAGCAGCTCGTTCGCGCGCACGATCGGGCCGGCGACGATGTGCGGGAAGAAGGCCTGGAGAATCGCCACCTCCACGAGCGAGGCGGCGGGCGTCTCGCCGCGGTACACGTCCACCACGTACGTGATCGCCTGGAACGTGAAGAACGAGATCCCGATCGGGAGCACGATCTGGACCAGCGGGAGCGGTGAGCCCAGCCCGATCGACTCGAGTGCGCCGTCGAGCTCGGAGACGAAGAACCCGAGGTACTTGAAGACCCCGAGCAGGCCCAGGTCGAAGACGATCGCTACCGTCAGGGCGCGCTTCCGCGCAGCCTGGGACGGACTCCGCGCGATTGCCTGCCCGGCGACCGTGTTGACCAGGCTCGAGCCCACCAAGAGCAGCACCCAGCGCCAGTCGACCCAGCCGTAGAAGAAGTAGGACGCGGCGAGGATGAACGGCCGCCAGGCGCGCGGGTGCGGCATGAGCGCCCAGGAAAGGACGAACACCACCGCGAAGAAGGCGGCGAACTCGATTGTCGGAAACGTCACTAAAGCTCCCCGTCCGACGGCCGAAGCATCCTCAGATGACCCTCATGACTCGCAAGCTGCTCCTGCCCACAATTCTCATCGCCCTGGCGGTCGCCGCGCTCCCGTCCGGCGCGTCCGCCGCCGTGACGGTCGGTCTCGGCGACCAGAGCTGGGCCACGTTCAACGACGACCACTTCAAGGCGCTGGGCCTCAGGCGCGCGCGCGTGGTGACTCCGTGGAACGTCGCGCTCACGCGCGGAAACCGGCTCTGGCTCGACCAGTACCTCACGGCCGCGCGTGCCGCGGGCGTGGAGCCGCTCGTGAGCTTCGGCGCCGCTCATCCCTCGCGCTGCCCCTCGCGGCCCTGCAAGCTCCCCACCTCCGGAGAGTTCGAGCGCGCCTTCCGCGCCTTCCGCGCGCGCTGGCCGTGGGTGCACACGGTCGGTGTCTGGAACGAGGCGAACCATCGCAGCCAGCCAACCTTCCGCTACCCGGAGCAGGCGGCGCGCTACTTCAACATCGTGCGCCGGCGCTGCGCCGGCTGCAGGATCGTGGCCGCCGACGTGATCGACGACGCGAACATGGTCCGCTGGCTCGGGCGCTTCCGGGCCGTGGCCCGTGGCGCCCACCTCTGGGGACTCCACAACTACCGCGACAGCAACCCCCGCCGCGGCCAGCGCTACGGCGGCACGAAGCTACTGCTGAGGACCGTGCGCGGAAAGGTCTGGCTCACCGAGACCGGCGGGATCGTCAGGTTCGTGCTGCCCGACGGCCGCACGCTGTTCCCGTACAGCGAGCGGCGCGCGAACGTGGCGATCGGCCGCGTGCTGCGGCTCGCGAAGGCGTACCGCACCCGGATCGAGCGCCTGTACGTCTACCACTGGCGCCAGGACGCGTTCGACAACCGCTTCGACGCGGGCCTCCTGCGCAAGGACGGGAAGCCGCGCGCCAGCTACCACACGCTGGAGCGCTGGCTGAACACACCCTGGTTCAAACCGTGACGTCGGGGTGGCGCGTGCGCAGGTGCTCGGCGAGCGTCTCGCGCACCCAGCGCCGCTCGTCCGCGCTGGCCATCCGGTAGCGGCCCAGCAGCTCCTTCTGGGACTCGATCGGCAGGCCGGCGATCTCCCAGCTCGCGGCCAGCCGCTCGAAGAGCAGCTCCACTCGGCGCTGCCAGCGGTCCTCCGCCGACGCGGCCGGCCTCGACTCGAGCTGCTCGAGCTGCCGCAGGGTCCCGTCGCTGAGCGCGTCGCGCAGGGTGAGCACGTTCCCCTCGTCGTCGCGGTAATCGGTGGTGCTTGCAGGCGGGCTCTCGCGCTGCCCGCGCCTCCTGGCGCGCCGGCCCACGCGCCTAGCCGACGAGTGCCTGGCAGCGTTCTTCGACCGCGGCGGAGATGCGGCTCCCCACGTCGGGGTTGATCCGCGACATCGACCGGAAGGCCTGCTCGGTCATCACGATCACCTGCGAATCCGTCGTGGTCACGACCGTCGCGTTCCGCACCGCCTTGCCGACGATGCCCATCTCGCCGAGGAAGTCGCCCTGGCCGAGCTCGGCGATCTTGTCGCCGTCTCGGAGCACGTCCGCGCCGCCGTCCTCGATCACGAAGAACTCGTACGCGAACTCGCCCTGGCGCACGAGCTGCGTGCCCTCGGGGGCGTCGATCTCATCGGCGTGCTGGGCGATCACGCGGCGCGCGTCGCGCGGCAGCGACTCGAACAACGGGATCGACTGCAGATTGCTCTCGTCCATGGGAGCGACCCTAGCCCGCGGCGGCTTCCAAGTCGAGCAGCGCGCGCTTGCGCTCGAGCCCGCCGCCGTAGCCGGTCAGCGAGCCGGCCGCCCCGACGACGCGGTGGCAGGGGACGATGATCGGAAGCGGGTTCCGCCCGTTGGCGGCGCCCACCGCCCGCCAGGCGCTCGGCCTGCCAAGCGCGGCCGCCAGCGCCGAGTAGGTCGTGGTTGCTCCGTACTGGATGGCGGATACAGCCGACCAGACGCGCTCCTGGAACTCGGTGCCGTGCGTCGCCAGCGGAAGGTCGAAGCTCCTGAGCCCGCCGGCGAAGTAAGCCAGCAGCTGCGCCTCCGCCTCCGCGAGCAGAGGCTCCTCGGAGTGCGCGCCGGCCGAGCCGTGGAAGGCGAGCGAGCGGAGCCCGTCCGCGTCCGCATCGAGCCAGACCGTGCCGATGGGCGTGTCGAAGCTGTGCATGCAGACGACGCTACCGACCGCGTCGCGGCCCTCGACCGGGATGTCCGAAAACCGCCAGTCGTCCGTGAGACCATGACGCCGTGATCGACGACTTCGAGGGCTGCTATCGCTTCATGCAGAGCCGCGACCCGCGCTACGACGGGTTCTTCGTCGTGGCCGTGACCTCCACCGGCGTGTACTGCCGTCCGAGCTGCCCGGCGCGGCTTCCGTACCGGCGCAACGTGCGCCTCTTCAGCAATGTGGCCGCCGCCCAGCACGAGGGCTTCAGGGCCTGCAAGCGCTGCGATCCCGACGCCGCGCCGGGCTCGCCCGCCTGGAACAGGCGTGCCGGAGTGGCCGGCCGCGCGGTGAGGTTGATCGCCGACGGAGCGGTCGACAGGCACGGCGTGGGCGGGCTCGCCGCTCGTCTCCATTTCTCCGAGCGACAGCTCGGCAGGATCCTCGTCGCAGAGCTCGGGGCCGGCCCGGTGGCCCTGGCACGGGCCCAGCGGGCGCAGTCGGCGCGCACGCTGATCGAGACCACGGAGCTGCCCTTCGCCGAGGTGGCGACGGGCGCGGGCTTCGGCAGCGTCAGGCAGTTCAACGACACGCTCCGGGCGGTCTACGGGCGTACGCCGACCGAGCTCCGCGCGCGGGCACGCCGGACCCGCCGCTCCGCCGCGCCCGGCGCCATCGAGCTGCGGCTGCCGTGCCGGGAGCCGTTCGACGGCGAGTCGCTCGTGGCTTTCCTGGCAGACCGGGCGATCCCGGGCGTCGAGGCGGTCGATACCCAAGTCGGAGCTGGAGCCCCTCCGGGCACAGGCGGCCGGATCTACCGGCGGACGCTGGCGCTCGAGCACGGCCCGGGCACTATCGCGCTCACCCCCGAGGCGCGGGCGGTCCGTGCCGAGCTCCGCCTGGCCGACCTCCGTGACCTCACCGCCGCGGTGGCGCGCTGCCGGCGGCTGCTCGACCTCGACGCCGATCCCCTCGCCATCTCCTCGCAGCTCGCCGAAGACGGCGCGCTCGCGCCGCTCGTCCGCGCCCATCCCGGGCTGCGGGTGCCGGGCTGCGTCGACGGCTTCGAGCTCGGAGTGCGCGCGATCGTAGGGCAGCAGGTGTCCGTGGCCGCCGCGCGGACCGTGCTCGGTCGGCTCGCGGCGGAGTACGGCGAGCCGCTGCCCGAGCCGGACGGCGGGCTGACCCACCGCTTCCCGGGAGCCGCTGCGCTCGCGGAGCTGGACCCCGGCACGCTGCCGTTCCCGCTGCGGCGCGCCGAGGCGCTGCAGGCGCTGGCCCGGCTGGTGGCGGCCGGCGAGCTCCACCTCGACGCGGGAGCCGACGCCGGCGAAACGCGCGCGGCGCTCACCGCGATCCCCGGTGTCGGCCCCTGGACCGCCTCGTACGTCGCGATGCGCGCGCTCGGCGACCCCGATGCGTTCCTCCCCGGCGACGTCGGCGTCCGCCACGCTCTCGAGCAGCTCGGCGCCGATGCCGACCACGAGCGCTGGCGGCCCTGGCGCTCATACGCGGTGATGCACCTCTGGCGCAGCCTCAGCGCTTGAGATACGTTCCCTGAACGGCTCGGCACCGCCACCGCCGCGGCGATCACCGGAACGTCGATCACGGGCAGCGACGAGCAGACCACGTACGAGATCCTGCGGTAAGACTTCCCGCCATATGCGAGCGCTGCAGATCGTGGACCTCAGCGGCCCGGAGTCGGCCCTGGCCGAGGCGGAGCTCCCCGAGCCCGAGCCCTCCCACATGCTCACGCCGGGCCGCGGCGTCGTGATCGACGTGCACGCGGCGGGGGTCTCGTTTCCCGAGGTGCTCCAGACGCGCGGCGAGTATCAGATCAAGCCGCCGCTCCCGTTCGTGCCCGGCAGCGAGGTGGGAGGCGTCGTGCGAAGCGCGCCCGAGGGCTCCGGCCTCGAGGAGGGCGACCGCGTCGCGGCCTGCTGCATGCTGGGCGCCTTCGCCGAGGTGGCCGTGGCGCCGGAGTTCCTCACCTTCCCGCTGTCCGAGGAGCTCGACTTCGCCCAAGGCGCCGGGCTGGTCCTCAACTACCACACCGCCTACTTCTCCCTGCACCACCGCGGGCGGCTCCGCGAGGGCGAGACCGTGCTCGTCCACGGCGCGGCCGGCGGAGTCGGGACCGCGACGCTGCAGATCGCGAAGGGGCTGGGCGCGCGGACGATCGCCGTGGTCTCGAGCGACGAGAAGGAGAAGGTCGCGCGCGAGGCCGGTGCGGATGATGTGGTCCGCTCCGACGGCGCTTGGAAGGACGAGGCGAAGGAGCTGTCCGGTGGCGGGGTGGACGTGGTGATCGATCCCGTGGGCGGCGACCGCTTCACGGACAGCCTGCGCTCCCTGCGCGAGGGCGGCCGCCTGGTCGTGGTGGGCTTCACCGCCGGCTCGATCCCCGAGGTGAAGGTGAACCGCCTGCTGCTGAACAACACCGAGGTGGTGGGGGCGGGCTGGGGCGCGTTCGTGATGGGCAAGCCGGACATAAACGGCGAGATCGGCAGCGAGGTGGGCCGGCTGATCGACGAGGGCTTCGTGCGGCCGATCGTGGGAGCGCGGTTCCCGCTCGAGCGCGCGAGCGACGCGCTTCAGCTGATCGACGGCCGCGGCGCCACCGGCAAGGTCGTGCTGGATATGCGCTGAGCTGGCGCAGGTTGTCCCGTTTCGAGGAGTGGCGGGCCGGGAACCTCATGTGTCCATGGGCAGGGGCCGCGAGTGCTGCTGTTGCTGCTTGTCGCCGCGCTGGCGCTACCTGCCGCGGCGTCCGCCACCACCCTCCCCCCATCCTCCTTCGCAGCCTCCTGCCCGGCCGAGAACCCCGACGGCGAGCCGTACGGCGGCGTGCGGATCTGCTCCGCCACGGTGCCGAGCTTCGACCAGGCGAAGATGGACGTGGACCTCACCCAGCCGGCGGCGGGCACCGGCTCGAGCCACCCGCTGATCGTGATGCTCCACGGCTTCGGCAACGACAAGCGCGAGTGGGAGTCGACGACCGACGAGGGCGACGGCGCCGACAAGTACCACTGGAACAACCACTGGTTCGCCCAGCATGGCTACTACGTCCTGAGCTACACGGCGCGCGGGTTCTCCGACGACGGCCCCGACGAGGACTCGACGCAGCCGCCCAGCCCGGGCGAGCCGTCCGGCTCAGAGGACCCCGCGCACCGCGGCTTCATCCAGCTGAAGAGCCGCGACTACGAGATCCGCGACACCCAGTGGCTGGCCGCGCTCGTGGCAGCCACATACCGCGACGTCGACCCGGACCGGATCGCGGTCACGGGCGGCTCCTACGGGGGCATCGAGAGCTGGCTGCAGGCGAGCCAGGCGACCTGGACCTTCCCGAGCTCGCGGGACGCGTCGCTGCCCGTGCTCAACCTGCAGGTCGCCGTCGCGAAGTACCCGTCCACCGACCTTGCGTACTCGCTCGCGCCAAACGGGCACGGCGGCGGGCCGGGACTGTCGGACCTGTACGAGTCGTCGCAGGGCCGCCCCGACAGCGACGAGGCCGCCGGCAACCCGGTCGGCGCGACGAAGGAGAGCTACATCAACGGGCTGTTCGCGCTCGGCGAGACGAAGGGCATGTTCGAGCCCGGCACCTCGGACGACCCGCCCTTCCCGTGCACCTACAACGACTGCAAGGGGCCGCATTCGATTCCCGCCTGGCGCTCGCGCTCCGGCGCCGGCGATCCCACGCCCGACAGCGACCCGCTGATCCACCAGATCCGGCGCGGCCTGACCGAGTTCCGCGGCGCCTACTACCAGGACGAGGGCTGGGCGCAGCAGGTGAACGGTCGGAAGGTCGCCGTCTTCTCGATCCAGGGGTGGACCGACGACCTCTTCCCGGCCGTCGAGTCGTTCCGCATGTTCAAGTACCTGAAGCGGCTCGACCCGCGCTGGCCCGTCCAGGTGGCGCTGGCGGACGTGGGCCACTCGCGCGCGCAGAACGAGCCGGACACGTGGCAGCGGCTGAACGCGCAGGCGTTCCAGTGGCTCCAGTCGAACATCGACGGAAGCCGCAACCAGCGCACGACCGTGTCGAGCGAGTCGACTGTGTGCGGCGACGGCGGCTCGCCGGAGCACATCACCGCGAAGACCCCGGAGGAGCTCGCGACGTCGGTGCTCTCGCTCCAGTACCCGGCGGGCGGGACAGTGTCCCCGCTCGGAGCGGCTGACCCGAACGGGCCCGCCACGGACGCCATCGCGGGCCCCGCCGTCCAGCCCGGCGAGGACTGCCGGCACTCGGACGGCCCGGCCGTGGGCGGCTACACGGAGTACTCGCCGCCGCTCAAGAGCACGAGCGCGTACGTGGGGATCGGCCACGTCCGCGTACCGTACGTGTGGACCGGTGCGGCGAGCGGGCTGCTCGCAGCGCGCCTGTTCGACGTGGCGCCGGACGGCACGGAGCTGCTGATGACGCGCGGGGTCTACCGGCTCGAGGCCGACCCGCCCACAGGCACCCTGCGCCTCCCGCTCTACGGGAACCACTGGCGGCTCGCGCCCGGCCACAGGGTCCGGCTTGACCTGACGCAGGTCGACACGCCCACCTACAGGCCGAGCAACTTCCCGAGCTCGCTCGCGTTCCCGCTCGGCGTGACGCTCGTGCTGCCGACGCGCTAGACCCACTTCGGCCACACTCCCCGCAATGGAGGACGACGCGCGGCGGCGCCGGCGCGCGGAGGCGCAGCGTCGCATGTACCGGCGGCGCCGCCTGGTCGCGGCGGGAGTCGCCGGGCTGGTCGCTCTCCTGCTGGTGGCCGGTGGGCTGGTCGCCTTCGGCGGTGACGGCGACGACGAGCCGGAGGCCAGGTCGGAGAAGCGCGCCGCACTGCCGCGCGGCGGCCGGACGATCCTGCCGGACTACCGCGTCGTCGCCTACTACGGCGCGCCACAGGACGACGAGCTCGGCGTCCTCGGGATCGGCTCGCCCCGGCGGGCCGCACAGGAGCTCGAGCGCCAGGCGAAGCCGTACGGGCGCCGCGGCCGGCCGGTGCTGCCCGCGTTCGAGCTGATCGCCGCGATCGTCACCAGCGAGCCCGGCGACGGCGGGGACCACTCGATGCGCCAGGACGACTCGACGATCCGGCGCTACCTGCGCGTGGCCCGCGCCCACCGGATGCTGCTGCTGCTCGACATCCAGCCGGGCTACGCGCCCTTCCTCCAGGAGGCCAAGGCGTTCGAGCGCTGGCTGCAGGAGCCCGACGTGGGCCTGGCGCTTGATCCCGAGTGGAGCCTCGAGCCGCCGCTCCTCCCGGCACAGGAGATCGGCTCAACGGACGCGCAGACCGTCAACGAGGTGTCGCGCTACCTGTCGAACATCGTGCAGCGGAACGATCTGCCGCAGAAGCTGCTCGTGGTGCACCGCTTCACGGAGGACATGATCCAGGCCGAGCACGAGCTCGAGCGCGACCCGGGCGTGGCGCTGGTCGTGAACGTGGACGGCTTCGGCGACCAGCCGAACAAGATCACGAAGTACCGCGAGTTCACGCGCGACCTGCGCCGCCGCTTCAACGGCTTCAAGCTCTTCTACCACGAGGACCAGAACCTGATGAGCCCGAACCAGGTGCTCCGCCTGCGCCCGCAGCCCGACCTGGTCGTCTACGAGTAGCTACAAGGGGTCTGACCCCTTAAGTCCCTGCCACTCAAGGGGTCAGACCCCTTAAGTCCCTCCCACTCAAGGGGTCTGACCCCTTGAGTCCCGCTCGCTTAAGGGGTCTGACCCCGTATGGGGGGCGGAGACTCCTCGCCGCGCGCTTGTCGCGATATGGCGCGCCGACCCCGCGAAGAGGTTGAGGACGGGATCTTCCACGTCTATGCCCGCGGGAATGCGAAGCAGGCCATCTACCTCGACGACCTCGATCGCTTGACCTACCTGCGCCTGCTTGGCTTGACAGTCGAGAGGAGGAGCTGGCGCTGTCTCGGCTATTGCCTGATGGAAAACCACGTGCATCTTCTGCTGGAGACACCGGACGCGAATCTGGCGGCGGGAATGCAGTGGTTCCACGGCGTGTACGCACAGACGTTCAACGAGCGACACCGTCGCGTCGGGCATCTGTTTCAGGGTCGGTACGGCGCGGTCCGGATCAAGAGTGACGCTCAGCTGTGGACGGTCCTTCGTTACCTCTCTCTCAACCCCGTCGAGGCTGGGCTCTGCGCGCGGCCTGCGGAGTGGCAATGGGGCAGCTACGGCACTCACCTTGCTGACGGGCCGGCGTGGCTCGACCGAGCGCGCCTGGTCGAAATCCTCTCGGGGCACGGAGGGGATCCGTGGTGCCGATTTGTCGAGTTTGTCGAGGACGGCGCTCACTAGAGTCCCCGGCACGATGCCCGGGCCAGTGCTCCTCGCCGTCGACGACGATCCTGACGCCCTCGAGGCGGTCGAGTCCGAGCTGCGGGAGCGCTACTCGCGCGACTACACGGTCGTCTGCGAGGCCTCGCCGGAGGCTGCGCTGCGCACGCTGGAGAAGCTCGCCGGAGACGGCGCGGAGGTCGCGCTCGTCCTCGCCGGGCAGTGGCTGTCCGGCATGACCGGCGGTGAGCTGCTCGGCCGGGTGCACCATCTCCACCCGCACGCGAAGCGGGGGCTCCTGATCGAGTGGGCCGGCTGGGGTGACCGCCCGACGGGCGAGGCGATCTTCGACGCGGTGGCGCACGGCCGGATCGACTACTACGTGCTCCGCCCGTCGGGGTCTCCTGACGAGGTCTTCCACCACGCCGTGTCGGGCTTCCTGCTCGAGTGGTCGCGTTCGCGGCGAGTCGCGCCGCACACGATCCATGTCGTGGGCGAGTCCTGGTCGGGGCGGGCCTACGAGCTGCGCGACATCCTGGAGCGCTGCGCCATGCCGCACGCGTTCTGCCTGGCCGACTCCACCGAGGGCCGGGCGCTGCTCGCCGGCGTGGAAGGCGAGCCCACCCTGCCGCTGATGATCCTGCCGAACGGCAACGTGCTGGCCGACCCGAGCGATGCCGAGGTCGGGTCGGCGGGCGGCGCCTCCGTGGACCTTCGCCAGAGCGAGTTCGACGTCGTGATCGTGGGCTGCGGGCCGGCGGGCCTGTCGGCCGCCGTGTACGGGGCCTCCGAGGGCTTCAGCACGCTGGTCGTCGACGAGGGCGGGGTCGGCGGCCAGGCCACCTCGAGCTCGCTGATCCGCAACTACCTCGGCTTCCCGCGCGGCGTGAGCGGCGGCCGGCTCGCGGAGCAGGCGTACGAGCAGGCCTGGGTCCTCGGCTCGAACTTCGCCTTCATGCAGTGCGCCGTGGGACTCGACCGCGACGGCGACCGGATCCGCGTGACGCTGTCCCGGCACGGAGCGGTGACCGCCCGCGCGGTGATCCTCGCGACGGGCGCGACCTACCGGCGCCTCGGGGTGCCGGCGCTCGAGGAGATGAACGGCGCCGGCGTCTTCTATGGCGGGCCCGCCTCGGAGGCCCACGGCCTGACGGGGCTGGAGGTGTACGTGGTTGGCGGCGCGAACTCGGCCGGTCAGGCCGCGCTCCACCTTGCCCGCTACGCGCGCAGGGTCACTCTCGTCGCGCGGAGCCAGTCGCTCGCCGCCGGGATGTCGCACTACCTCGTCCGTCAGGTGGAGTCCACGGCCAACGTGGACGTGCGCCTCGGCACGGAGGTCGTCGGCGGCGGCGGCGACGGATGGCTCGACCATCTCGTTCTCCGCACGACTGGCGGCGAGGACGAGACCGTGCCCGCACAGGGGCTCTTCCTCATGATCGGCGCCCGCCCGCGCACCGACTGGCTTCCGCCCGAGGTCGCCAGGGACTCGCGCGGGTTCGTGCTCACCGGGCCGGACCTCGGCGACGAGTCCGGCTGGCCGCTAGGGCGCAGCCCCTTCCTGCTCGAGACGAGCATGCCGGGCCTGTTCGCGGCGGGCGACGTGCGCCGCGGAGCGGTGAAAAGGGTCGCCTCGGCGGTCGGCGACGGGTCGATCGCCATCCAGCTGGTGCACAGCCTGCTTGCGACCGAGCGGCTGCACGGGCCGGCGGACCTCGTTACCTACGAATAGGGCCGACGTGTGGAAAGCGATGAGTCCTCTCATGGCACGCGACCGTACGGCTGTGACCTGAACGGATCCTTTACGCAGGCTTAAGGAGTGGAGGCGAATGGGCCGATCGGTCCTTGCGCTTCGGGCATGTGGCGGTTACCGTCGAACGTGCCCCTCGCCGGTGCTGGCCCGCCGGCTCTGCAGATCGCAGAACCCGCCCCCGAAGGACTCGATTGGAGGTCCATGTCTCGCTTTCGTCGCTGGCTGCGCCGCCGCGAACGGCGCGAGCGCGCCGGGAACGTGACGCACCTCCACCTCTGCGGCGAGTGCGGGGAGGGCTTCGTGTACCCCGTGACCTGGACCGAGTCCGGCCCGGCCGACTGGTGGCTGCTCCTGCGCTGCGGAGGCTGTGGCACATGGCGGGACGTGGTGGCGAGCAATCAGGCGGTGGCGGAATTCGACCGCGTCCTCGACGAGGACATGGACATGATCAGGACCACCGTCGAGCGACTGGAGCGCGAGTCGCTCAAGGCCGAGGCGGAGACGCTGGGCACAGCGCTGCGACTGGACCTGCTCGGC
Source organism: Actinomycetota bacterium (assembly GCA_046726915.1). Taxonomy (GTDB): domain Bacteria; phylum Actinomycetota; class Thermoleophilia; order Solirubrobacterales; family Thermoleophilaceae; genus JACVRW01. The sequence goes on along the minus strand of JBKPBS010000088.1, from coordinate 26,032 downwards.
GCCGACGACTTCCGCCGCTAGCCGCTCGTCCTGTCGAGGAGCTGGAGCAGCTCGTGTGCCGCGAGCTCGATCCCCTTGTGCCGCCACTCGGCGGCGCGATAGTGGCAGGCGATCAACCCCATCCGGTGAACGCGGCGGAAGTCTCCGTATACGAAGGCGTACCTCGCCTTCGTCTCATCCGCCGCTCCGTCCGTGAGCCCGAGATGCCACCCGGCATAGTCCTCCCACGAATGTGACTCGAGGAAGGCGTTCTCGTCATCGGCACGAGGCTGGACTTCACCCCAGTCGCTATCGAGCACGTATTGGCGGGCTTCGATCAGCTGTCGCGCACGCGCGACAGCCTCATCGTTGACCGAGTAGGAGGCCACGCCGGCATCCTGACGAAATGCGGCGTCAGGCGGCTGCGGCAAGCGACGGAGTCTCGGCGGCCCGCGCGATTCGCACGGTCGCACCGTCCAGCGCTCCGGCCGACAGGAGTGTTGTGGCCGCGGTCGCCACCACTCGCCCCGTGAGCCCCCCGCCGCTGCGCACGCGCACGGAGGCCGTCATCTCGGCACCGCTCCCGGCGGCCGCCAGGTCGTAGCGCACGTCCAGGCCAATCGGGCCTTCGGCCGAAATCTCGAGCCGGGCCGGATCGGCGGCGTGCACCTCGACGTCAAAGCTCACGGGCACGCCCGCGACGCGGCCGGTCACCTTCGTCCGTGTGCCGGCCGCCAGGCGCCGGCTCGTGAGGTCGTCCACATCGAACTCGACCGGCGACCAACGGCGGATCTGGTGCGGGTGCGTGAGCACCTCGAGCAGCTGCTCCGGCGTGGCTCTCGCCTGCGCTCGTGAGGTCCATCGATCCATGAGCAAACGCTTGCACCGAGGCGATCCGTGTTGTGAGCGATGTCGCACATTGAGCCGAGGAGCCCGAAACTTCAGCGCACCGCCTTACGGGTCGATATCTGGGCCATGACCATCGCGCGAATGGTGCGTGCCCTTGCCATCACGGCGCTGGCCGCGGCCGCTTGCGTCGCGTTGCCCGGCAGCGCGTGGGCGTGTTCGACCGACGAGACGGCCCACTTCGAGACGTTTCTGGACACGACCTGCCTCCAGACGCCGCTCGTGAATACCGAGCTTGGCGCACTCGGGGGACTGCGGTTGACGACGAACGGCACGCCGGTCTCGACGCTTTGGGATACGGACACCCAGCTCGACGCGGGCGTCACACACGAAAGCGTCCTGTTCCCGCCGGTCGGGGTGAGCACACTGGCACGGGCCGGCACGGGTACCGCAGCCTCGCTCGGCCTCCCGGCCACTTCGCTTCCGCTGAACCGCGACAACGCGAACCCCGTGCTGCAGCCGACCGCCTCGGTCGCCCTGGACAGCGACAGCGTGGACGACCCGAGCGTCATCAGGGTCGGCTCGACCTACACGATGTACTACTCCGCCACGGCCGAGGACGGCAGCGGGCCCGCGATCTTCCGGGCGACCTCGGCCGACGGCGCGGTCTGGACCAGACCGGTCCCCAACGATCCGGTGCTCGAGGGCACGCCCGGCGCCTTCGACGAGAACGGCGTCTATGGGCCTGATGTGCTCTACCAGCCGGACGACTCGATCGCGCCGTACAAGATGTACTACTCCGGCCGGGGCGAGGTCTTCGGCGCCATCGGCTACGCCACCTCGACCGATGGCGTGACCTGGACCAAGCGGATGGACGGGGGCACGCCCGCCGCCGTCCTCGACCACGGCCAGGCCGGCTCGGCGGACGCCTTCGGCGCCGGCGACCCGTCCGTCATGAAGGACGGGACGACCTGGAAGATGTGGTACACGGGCGACGACTCCAACAAGCGCCGCGTCGCCTACGCCACGTCCCCCGACGGCGTCTCCTGGTCGAAGGGCGGCGCGGTCATCGCGCCGGAGGACCCCGGCGTGAGCGCGAACCTCGAGTTCGGCGCGTTCGCCCCGACGGTCTGGAAGGACGGGGCGACCTACCGCATGCTGCTCGCCGGCCGCAAGCTCGTCAGCGGCACGACCTTCCAGACCAAGATCCTCGGAACCACGTCGAGCGACGGGATCTCGTGGTCGGGGCCCAGCCCTGAGCTCAACCCCAGCGGCACGAGCACCAACTTCGACTTCTCGAACCTGAACGCACCGGATGTCCTCGAAGACCCCGGCAGCGCCGACCCGTTCAAGGCGTACTACGCCGGCAACACCGTCGACGCCAACGGGAACTTCCACACCCGCATCGGCCTCGCCCGGTCGGCGAGCGGTGCGTCGTTCTCAAAGGTCAATGGTGGGCAGGCGGGCAACTCGGTGCTCGACATCGGAACGCTTGGGACGGACTTCGATTCGCGTGAGGCCTCGGGGCTCTCGGTGACCGCCCCGAGCGGCGCGACCCCGAAGCTCGCGGGCTTCTACTGGGGCACTCGCGGGAGCGACTTCAAGCCGAGGCTCGGGCACGCGACGTCCGCCGACGGATCGGTGTGGACCAAGGTCGCGGGGGCCGAGCCGGGCGACGCGCTGCTTCCCCTGGGCGGCGGGGCGGCATTCGACAACGGCGGGCAGCGTGATCCGAGCGTGCTGAACGAAGGCGGCGCCTACCACCTCTACTTCACGGGCCTCGACAGCGGCTCCACCCGTTCGATCGGATACTCGACGACGACCGAGGACGCCGTCACGAAGCAGCCGGATGCGAGCGGCTGGACAAATCCGCCGAACACCGCCCTGCTGGCGGGCGACGGCAGCGGCTTCGACGCAGCCGCCGTGGCGCACCCGTCCGTGGTGAAGGACGGTTCCACCTACGTCATGTACTACACCGGGACGGCCGGCGGCGTGTCGAGCATCGGGCGCGCCACCGCGAGCTCTCCTGCAGGACCGTTCACGCGCGGCCCGTCCGCAACGCTCGGCCCCGGCGCCGCCGGGAGCTTTGACGCGACGTCGGTGAAGGACCCCGTCGTGATCAAGGACGGCTCCACCTACCGGATGCTCTACACCGGAGTCGAGACGCTCGAGGGCGAGCCGATCGAGCGCGTGGGCTACGCAACGTCGGCCGACGGCCTGACATGGACGAAGCAGGGCGTGGTGCTGAACCCGAGCCAGGAGCCGTATGCCGGCGACGAGGCAGGGGTCGAGCCGACGGGGATGCTCGTGGACGGATCCACGCTCCACGTCTGGTCGAATGGGCTGAACCGAACGGGCCGCGTCGGCGGAGACCACGCGACAGCGGCATACCCGCTGCCCGGCTCGCCGACGTCCGGCATTCCGAATGGCTGGGCCACCTACCAGCTTGGCGACCCCTCCACGTCCCCTCGCGACTTCCGCTCGATCACGCGGACCTCGACCGGATCGACCGTCGAGCTCTGGATGAGCTTCCTGCAGCCCTACTCGCAGGCGGGCAAGGAGTTCTGGTCCGACTTCTTCCCCGTGACCGTCCCTGACAACCCGGAGACGCTGAACTTCCTTCTCACCGTACGAGGCGTGCGCTGGCAGGCTCGGCTGTCGTCGCCGGCCACGACCCCGACGCTCGACAAGGTCGAGATCTCGCACGCATCTGTGAGCTTCTCGCCAAACGGCAGCGCGGCGACCACTCCAATCGTCGCGCCGGCAGGCGCTGCGCTCGCGAACTGGACGTCACTGACGGTGAGCGCGGAGCTGTTCTCTCCGGGCGGGGGAGGAACCGGTACCGCAAACGTCAAGGTGCTGGACGCGAACTCGAACGAGCAGCTCGCGGCCTCCGCGCTCAACCTCAACGGCGACACGACCGTGAGCCTCGGCGGCATCTCGCCGCAGGCCCACTCGGCGCTGCGGCTCGCGTTCGACCTGACCTCCGACAGCCAGGCGACGCCGGTATTGACGTCCTTCAAGCTGCTCTACAACACCGGTGCTCCACCGCCGCCGCCGCCGCCTCCCCCTGCGCCGGTGCTCACGCTTACGACGTCCACACCCGTGATCGTCTTCGGGCAGCCGGCCACCCTCACCGGAACGCTCACTCAGGGCGGAGCTCCCATGGGCGCCCAGGCGGTATCGCTCCTCGGCCAGGAGATCGGCGCGTCCGCATTCAGCCCGCTGACCGGCGCGACCACGGATGCCGCGGGCGCGTACACGTCGGTGGTACGCCCGACCAAGCACACGACCTACAAGGCCAGCTACCCCGGCGCGGCAGGAGAGCCGACGGTGTCCGTGGCGGTGAAGCATCTGGTCACCCTGCGCGTGCGGAGGCGCGGGACGCGCGGGACGTTCACCGGTGCAGTGGGCCCGCGCCATCCGCGCCGCGTCGTTGTTATAGAGAAGCGTGCGGCGGGGCGCTGGGTGAAGTTCGCGACGCTCAAGACGAACAGCAAGTCGCGCTACAGCACCGTGAAGCGCCTCAAGCGGCACGGCAAGTACCAGTTCAGGGCTCGCACGGCCGCCGACGCCGACCATCTCGCCGGCGTGAGCAAGGTCGCACTCGTCGACGTCCAGAAGGTGAGCCTCACCGCGAGCGTGAGGGCACGCACCGTGACCCTGTCCGGCCGGGTCACGCCCAACCGCGCAGGGCAGGCGGTGATCATCAAGGTGAAGAAGGGCAGCTCGTTCGTGCGGTTCGCGAAGCTGAAGCTGTCACGCCGCTCGACCTTCCTGCTGAAGCGGAAGCTGGCGCGGGGGACGTACTCGTTCAGAGCCGATCGACCCGCAGACCGAGATCACTTCCCGGGCAAGAGCCCGGTCCGCACCGTGACCGTTAGCTGAGCTCGCCGTCGTAGCCGCCTCGCCGCGGCGCGACTGGCAAGCTCCAGCGGCTGTACTTCGACCTCGACACGTTCCTTCTCGACGCCTCGCAGGCGCTCTGCGTCGCCCTTCCGGCGGCGGGAATCCCGGCGGTCCTGCTGCGTCTTGGCGGCCGTGGCTGGGCGGTTGTGGGGCCGGTGTCGGTGGTCGTGAGCGTCGTGGCGATCAGCATCGCGGCCGCGAGCGCGGACGTGTTGACATGGATCGCCCTGGTGCTCGTGCCGCCGGGCTGCGCACTCGCGCTCGGCTGGGCGGCTCACGGCGCTCGTCCGTGGCTGGCGCTCGCGGTCGTGCCGATGTTCGCGGTTGCCGTCGATGCGCCGGATGGCCCGCTCGGCCGAGCCGGCAGGCTGATGCTGATCGTCGGATCGGTCGTGACCCTGGGCAGGTTGCTCGCCGGGGCAGCGCCGCTCTTGGTGCTGAAGGCCGGTGTCGTGGCGATGACCGTGATCGACTCCGTGTTCATCTTCGGCGACTTCTTCCACGAGCAGAACGCCACCTTCAACGCGGCCGTGCCGGCCGAGGGGCTGCCTCGCCTCCAGATCGCCGAGATCGGCCACACGGCCACCGACTACGGCGACTTCTTCATCGCCGGGCTGGTGGGCGGCATCCTCGCTGCTGAGCGGCGCCCACAGGCCCTCCTGGCGCTGGCGACGCTGGTGGCGGCCGAGGCGTGGAACCAGCTCTTCCTCGTGGTCGACTCACTGCCCGGGACGGTGCCGCCCGCCGCCGTCCTGCTGGCCTCTGAGGCCTGGCACCGCCGCCGTGTCATCGTAAGCGCGTGAGCTCGAGGGTCAGGGTCGTCGGGCGGCGAGTGGTGGTCGTGGCCGTCGTGTCCCTGCAGCTCGGGTTCGTGGCACGGGGCTACTGGTCCGACCACAAAGAGTTCGCGTTCCAGATGTTCCCCGAGTCGAGCACCTGGCGCGCCAGCGTGGTCAGGGTCACCGCGGACGGCCGGCGTGTCCCGATCGAACGTCAGTGGTACGGGTACCGCTGGGAGGAGCTCGTGCGGGACCGGGGCCTCAGCTATCCGCAGGTCCGCCACCACGCCGACGCCGGTCTCGCCAACCAGCTGGCCTTTCTCGATGCCGCGCTCGACTGGGTCGCACGCAACACCCCGCGTGACCGCGAGACCCGGTACCTGGAGGCAACGGTGACGTCGTGGCACAACGCCGACCCGGCCGAGGTCGAGGTCCTCCGAAGCGGTGTCCGCGGGGGGGCAGGGTGAAGACGGCCGCGGTTGGGGTGCCCCGCCGCGTCCGCGGCGTGGTCGCCCGGTTCGACGACCTGCTCGGCCGTGCGGTCAGCATGCGGGCGCTGGCACTGCTCAGGGTCCTGGCGGGCCCGGCCGTGCTCCTGCATCTGCAGCCCTTCCTCTCCGACGCCTTGGACGGGCGGATCTACAGCGATGCCTTCTACGAGCCCTACGCCGCCTGGTATCCGGAGCTGCCCGGCGCCGTCTACGTCGGGCTGCTCTGCCTGGCGGCGGTGGCCGCCGTCGCCATGTCGCTCGGCCTCCTCACCCGCCTGGCGACGGCGACGACGTTCGCGATCGTCACCTACAACATGTTCCTCTCGACCACCCACTTCCACAACAACCGGGCCTACCTGGTCATCGTCCTGGGGCTGCTGGCGGTGGCGCCGTGCGGACGAGAGCTGTCCTTGGACGCGTGGATCCGCCGTCGCCGGGGCCAGCCGGCACTCGAGCCCCTGGCGCCGGCCTGGCCGTTGTGGCTGCTCCGCTTCGAGTGTGCCGCGATCTACGGAGCCTCCGGCCTCAGCAAGCTCCTCGATCCCGACTGGTTCGGCGGCACCGTCACGTGGCAGCGCGTCGTGCGGGCAAAGGAGGAGCTGGCGCCTCTGCCCGACTGGGCGGTCTCGGTCCTGACCGACCGGAGCTTCCACACCGGAGCGGCCAAGCTCATCGTGCTCACCGAGCTGTTCATCGCGCTCGGCCTGTGGCGGCGGGGGACTCGCTACGCGGCCGTGTGGGTTGCCGTCGTCTTTCACCTCACCATCGAGGCGTCGGCATCGGTACAGGTCTTCTCGTATCTCGGCATCGCCGTGCTCGTGGTCTGGGCCGTGCCGTCCACCCGCGATCGGGTGCTCCGCATTGACCCGAGCGCCGGCCGCCAGCGGCGGTTGGGCGCTGTGGTGCGCGCGCTCGACTGGCTGGCCCGCTTCCGCGTCGAGCCTGCCGCTTCCGGCTGCCCGCTGGAGGTCGTGGACCGGGATGGCACCGCGATCCGCGGGGCGCCGGCCATCGCGTTTTTGTTCAGCCGCCTGCCACTGACGGCGTGGTTCGCACTCCCGGCGCTGCTCCTCCCCGCGGTCCGCCGGGCACGATGATCACGCTCGGGCGGGCCGGCGTGAGCCTGGCGCTGGTCATCGTCTTCGCTTTCGGCGTGGTGGCCCCGCCGGAGCGCTGCCCGTCGGTAACGCCCGCTGAGCTCCATCGCTCGGCCCAGGCAGCCGCCGATTGGTTCGTCCGCAATCAGAAGGCGGATGGCACCTGGCTGTACCTGTACGACGCCGACACCGATTCGACTCCGCCGGACTACAACCTGGTTCGCCATGCCGGCGCGACGATGGGCCTCTACCAGGCCGCCGCGGCGGGACTGCCGGGAGCGCTCCGCTCAGCCGACAGGGGCACCGAGTGGGCGCTCGACAGGCTCCTCGAGCGGGACGGCTGGGCCGCGTTCGGCACGGAGGAGCGGATCCCCACCGGCTCAAGCGCGCTCCTCGTCGCTGGGCTCGTCACTCGCCGGGAGGCCACCGGTGACACGCGCTACGACGCCGTGCTGGGCCGGCTCGGTCGCTTCCTTCTCGCTCAGACCCAGCGGTCCGGCGCGGTGCTCGCGTCGTACGACCGCGTGAGCGGGGCGCCGGTGCCGGGCGAATACTCCAAGTACTTCACGGGAGAGGCCTATTGGGCTCTGGCGCGCCTCCAGCGAGCCTTCCCGGGCGAGGGTTGGGGCGAGGCTGCGAACCGCGTCGGCGCCTACCTGGCCACCTCGCGCGACGACGTCGAGGATCACTGGCCGCCGATCCCCGATCACTGGGCTGCCTACGGCATGGCCGAGACCGTGGAACGCGGCCGGCCGCTCACAGCGGACGAGCGGGATTACGCGCGCCGGCAAGCCGAGCTGTTCGGCGTCCAGGCCCGCTGGCTGAGCCAGCGGTACGGGCCCTGGGGTGAGCTGGTGCGGGCCGGCTACGAGCCCCGTGGCGGTTGGTACGGCGTGATCGGCGAGGCTCTCACCGGATGGTGGCTGACCTCGCGGCAGGAGCCGCGGCTGGCGGACCTTCAGGGCCCGATCGCAGAGCGTGCCACCTGCATCGCCGGACTGGCCGTGAGCGCGCAATCCGGCCGCGCCGATGCCGCGAGCCATGCCCAACCGGGGCGGGTGGAGGGCGCCTGGTTCCGCGACGGTGAGACCCGCATGGACGACCAGCAGCACGCACTCTCCGCGCTGCTCAGAACCATCCCGATCGCCCGTGCGACAGAGGGCTCGGGCAGCTCGCCCGACCCCGGCGATGGCGCGCCGTCGGGTTGGTTGTGGGCCACCGCGCTCGTGCTGGCGCTGGGCCCGGCCCGGGCGGCGTTCGGGGTCCCTCGCGCCGGGAGATCGCCGCGGGCCGTTCTCGGCCTCGCAGCCGTCGGCGGCCTGATCGGCGCGCTCGCGGTGTGCGCCGCCGCGATTGCCGGAGACCCGCTGCTCGATGCGCTCGACGTGAGCGAGCCCTCGTTCCGCATGGCCGCCGGGCTCGTGGCCGTGCTGGCCGGCGCCGCCGACCTGTTCCGGCGACCACCCCAGCCAGAGCCCGCGCTCGCCGGCCGGCGGGCCGCGCTCATCCCGGTCGCGGTCCCGCTGGTGGCTCGCCCTGCCCTGCTGGTGCTGGCGCTGGGTGCGGGGGCCGACCGGGGCGTGCTCGTGAGTGCGGGCGCGATGGCCGTCGGTGTCGCGCTGTTCACCGGACTGGCGGCCAACTGCCCCACGGACGGGCCGGGGGGCCGGGTGCTCGCGTGGGCGGGTCGCCTGATGGCGGCCGGACTCGTCGCCTGCGGGGCCATCCTCGCCGTCGACGGGCTCTTGGACGTCTAGCGCGGCGCGACCGCTCACGGGCTAGCCTGCCGCTGTCCAAGCACACTGCCCGAAAAGGGAGGCTCGTCGCATGAGAAAGCAGCTCATCACAGTGGTCGTGGTGGTCGCGGCGCTTAGCGCCAGCATCGGATACGGGCTCGGGTCCGCCACGAGCCCGCAAAGCGCCGACGCCGCGTCCGCATCGCAGAGCACGGCCATTGTCGACCAGCTCAAGGCGATCAACTCCAAGCTCGGACGCCAGCAGCAGAGCAAGGGCTCCGTGAGGGGCCTGTTGACGATCATCTGCGACTACACGGCGTCGATCTCGTGCACGCCGTGACGTAAGCGGCCGCCGGCGTCAGGCGCGGGGATCCCCGCGCATGCCGGCCGGCAGCCCGGCGTCCTCGAGCAGCCTGCCCAGCACCCGGTCCGAGTCGAGGAACTCCTCGGCGAGCGCACGCGCGGCGTCGCTGTGGCGCGCATAGTCCGCGTCGATCTCCGCGAACGCGGCGACCACGTCGCCTGTGTCCTCGAAGGCGAACAGCCCCTCGCCGGTCGGGAGCGCGCAGCCGAATGCCGTGTCCTGCACGACAGCCGGCTTGCCGGCGGCGAGGTAGCAGGCGGTGCGGTCGCTGAACCATCCGGTGCGCAGGCTCACGTACTGCTCCTTCGCCACGGAGAACTCCCCCGCCGACGAGCGGATGTAGTCGCGGTAGCGATCGACGTCCTTCGAGAGCGGCCCGGCCGGCACGACGCGCCAGCCGGCCGCCTCGATCATCGCGATCGTGTCCACATCATCGAGCGCGAGCGCCAGCTCCAGCGGCCGGTGGAGGACGGCCGGCAGGTCGAGGAAGCGCTGGAACTCGGCGTGCTTGCTCCAGCGGTAGAGCCGCCCGCGCCACTCGATGTCCTTGTCGGTCTGCTCCCAGTTCGAGACGGTCGTGAAGGGGCAGCCGGCGAAGTCGCCCGCAGGCGGAGTCCACCAGTCGAGCACGACGGGTGGTCTCGTGGGGAGGTAGCGAAAGCGTCCCGTCGGCACCTCGCAGTCCGGAGCGCCGACGTTCTCGCCGTAGGTGAAGTGGTGCGTGTGGGCGGCCAGCAGGTCGATCGTGAACTCGTTTCCCTGCTCCACCTCGATCTGCGGGAGCACGGGATCGGTCTCCAGGTAGATGCGCACAGGCACCTGCAGGTGCTCGTCGCGCAGCAAGGTCACGCCGCTCACGTTCACGAGCGCGTCGGCGGATCCGAGCATCCGCTGAAGCTGCTCCTCGGACACACCGTGGGTCTTTCTGTCCTCGACCACGTCCCGGTAGGCCCACGCTTCGCCGAGGCCGACGCGCTCCAGCAGCCGAGCCACGTAGGCGATCGTCGGTTGCGCGTCGTCGGAAACCGTGTCCCTGCCGGGGTCGTAGGGCCAGCTGCCCGTGTCCTCGAGGTAGAAGACATCGTGGCCAAGCCGCCGGAACCCTTCGAGGTAATGGAGTACCTGCCAGGCGACGCCGGCGAACGGCATCGCGCCGAGGCCGCCGACGACCACCATCCGCAACCGCTCACTCACCGGCTGCCTCGACCACGGCCGTGAGCCAGTCCGTGCCGGTTCGGGATGGCCCCACGCGGCGGAACCACTCACTACCCAGATGGCGCTCCGCGAGGTCTGCCGGCAGCGCGGAGAAGAGATTCCCCGGGTCCAGCTGCGTCCGGTGGCGTCGTAGCGCGCTCAGCTTTCGGTCCAGGAACGGGCGTACATCGACCTCGATCGCATCGTCGTCGTGCTGGACGCCGAAGTCGGCGGGCGCGATCCCCCACAGGTCGCTCGGCAATCCCCGTTCGCTCATCGCCCGAGCGAGCTGGACAACCAGGCCGGCGTGCCAGACCGACTCGTAGAGCCATGGCCGGGGCCTCGACGCGCCTCCGGCGACCAGGCCGAGCGCGCGATGCGTGAAGCGGTGCACGGCGATGTGATCCGGGTGGTGATAGAGGCCGTCCGCGCCGAAGGTGATCACAGCCCGGGGCCGGCGCGCGTCCATTGCACCCGCGATCTGGCGCGCCACGGCTGTGGAGTTCGTCCAGGGAAGGTGGGCGTCCTGGCGGCGATAGCACTTGACCCAGGACACGCCGAGGTCCGCGCAGGCGGCTCGAAGCTCGGCCTCCCGCAGCTGACCCAGGTTGCTGCGCGTCGCGAGCGCGGGGTTGGCGATCGGCCCGTATTCGCCTCGCGTCAGGCACACGACTCCCGTGTCGAGCCCCGCCGCCGAACACGCCGCCAGCACGCCCCCCGCGATCAGGGTCTCGTCATCGGGATGCGCGGTCACGACCAGGACGCCGCCGCCGCTCATTGGCCCGCCGGCGTTGCCTCCGCCGCGAGACGGGCGTACAGGCGTTCGTGGTCGTCGACCATGCGCCGGAAGTCGAAGCGCTCGATGGCGCTCGCGCGGACCTTCACGCGGTCGAGCTTCAGGGCCTCTGGGATGAGCGCCGCGAGTCCGTCCTGCGACTCGGCGAGATAGCCGCCGACGCCCGGCTCCACCAGCTCGGGCACCGCACCTATCCTCGGCGCGACGACCGGCGTCCCGCACGCCATCGCCTCGATCACGACGAGTCCGAAGGGCTCCGGGTGGAGAAGGGGGTAGAGCAGCGCTCCGGCGCCCGCGAGCAGGCGGTCGCGCTCGGGCGGCTCCACGCGGCCGACGTAGGTCACCTGCTTCCCGTCTATGAGGGGCGCGACCTCCTCGTCGAAGTGCTCCTCCGCGGGCCCGGCAAGCACCAGGGGCATGCGCGCCTCCTTGGCGATCGCCACCGCCCGGGCCGGCCCCTTGTCGCGGATCATGCGACCGAGGAAGAGGAGATAGCCCTCAGACTCCTCGCCGTACGGGAACGACGTGGTGTCGATCCCATGCGGGATCAGCGCGACGTTCGGCCGGTCGCGGAAGTGGCGCGCCTGGAAGCGAGACGCCACCACGAGCTGAATGTGCTCGTGCCGCCGGTACTCCCTGACGATCGCGGGGCTCATCTCGACGTGATGGCTCTGCACGTTCGGGGTGCTGACGAACGGCGTGAGCGGCAGCGCGTAGTGGTAGCTGTGGCAGTGGATCACGTCGAACTCCTGCGCCTGCGCGTAGGCCGCGCTGACGTGCATGCTCTCGGTGAACTGCCAGTCCCACAGCTCCTGGTCGTACTCGTAGCCCCGCTCGAATAGCCAGCGCAGCTCCGCGGACGTGGTCGAGTCCCCCGTCGCGAACAGCGTCACGTGATGCCCGCGGCGTACCAGCTCCTCCGCCAGCAGGAAGACGAGCTGCTCGACGGATTCGCCGACACCCGGCTTGACGGCCGTGCCCACCGGTGCCACCAGCGCTATCCGCAGGCGCGGCCCCGTGCTACTCGTCACCGGTTCCACCCACGACCGGCTGCTCAGACACCCGCTCCTGGGTCTGCTGCGTGTGCAGGGCGGCGTAGAGGCCGTCTCTCTCGATCAGCTCCTGCTCTGTGCCGCGCTCCACGATCTCCCCGCGGTCGAGCACGAGGATCTGCGTGGCACGCTTGATCGTCGAGAGCCGATGCGCGATCACGAGCGTGACGCGCCCTCGCATCAATCGCTCCAACGCGTCGAGCAGCTGACCCTCGGTTCGTGCGTCGAGGGCCGATGTCGGCTCGTCGAGTATCAGTACCGGCGCGTCCTTGAGGAACGCGCGGGCAATCGAGAGGCGCTGCTTCTCACCGCCGGAGAGCGTCGCTCCTCGCTCGCCGACCTCGGTCTCGTAGGCACCCGGCAGGCGCATGATGAACTCGTCCGCACTCGCCGCCCGAGCCGCGGCCGTGATCTCCTCAGAGCTCGCGTCCGGCTTCCCGAACAGGATGTTCTCGCGGATCGTGCCGGGCAGGATGAAGGGGTCCTGGAGGACCAGTCCGATCTGCCGGCGAAGCGAACGGTGACGAAGGTCGCGCAGGTCGTGGCCGTCGAGCGTGATGGACCCGGACCACGGGTCGTAGAACCGCACGAGCATGTTGACCAGAGTGGTCTTCCCCGCCCCGGTCGGCCCCACGATTGCCACGACATCGCCGGGTCCGGCCTCGAGCGACACGTTCCTCAGGACCGGCTCCCCGGACGCGTAGCCGAAGCTGACGTCGCGGTAGCGAATGTGGCCGCGGACATTGCGAGCTTCGATTGCGTGCGGACGGTCCTGGATCTCGGGCTCGGTCTCGAGGATCTCCATCACGCGGTCGGCCTCGGCCGCCGCGCTCTGCACCGTCTGAGTCGTATGAGTGATCGAGTCGAGCGGGTCGTACAGGGATGAGAGATAGGAGAGGAAGACGATGATCGTCCCCGGCGTGAGCTCCCCGCGCAGAGCGAGATCGGCGCCGAGGTACATGATCCCGGCCGTGCCGATCGTGGTCACGATGCCCGCGAAGACCTCGAACCAGATGCCGGCCAGCGTTGCCCTGACGTAGGCCACCAGGGTCCGGTCGGCGTAGTGGCGGAAGCGCGCCTCCTCTATGTCCTCACGCGTGAACGCCTGCACCGCCGGCACGGCCCCGAGCGTCTGCTCCACGACGGAGATCATCTTGCCCTCGAGGTCGCGCTGCTCGCGGGCCCGGTCCTTGATCGGCCTTCCGAGCCAGCGGATCACGACGGCCAGGAACGGCATGACGCCGATGGCGAGCAGCGTCAGGGTGGGCTGGAGGCTCCACATCACGACGAACATCGCAACGAGCATCACCACCGCCTGGACGGCCGGCAGGAGGGCGTCGGTCACCAGCGTGCTCACGCAATACGAGTCGCCGGTGACGCGAGCGATCATGTCGCCGAGCGGCCGGCGGCTGTGGAACACGAGCGACATCCGCTGCAGGTGCGCGAAGAGATCGCCGGCGAGCGCGAAGGTCATGCGCTGCCCGAGCCGCAGCGAGAGGTAGTTGTAGAAGGCTGAGCTCGCGGTGCCGAGCAGGAAGATCAAGACGACGCCGCCGGCAGCCCACGCGGCGAGGCCGCGCGGGTCGGAAGCCCCGGGCAGGACGCTCGTCAGCACGTCCGGAGTGGGCTCGTCGCCGAGGACGTTGTCGATGATGAGCTTGAGCGGCCAGGGCCTCAGCAGGTCCAGGGCGATGTCGACGAACATCGTGGCGAACAGCGCGAACACCGCCCGCCAACGCCCCTGTACGTACTTGAGCAGTCGCAGCTGGCGCTTGAACGAGCTTGCGCCTGCACCCGGGTCGCTCATCGCGGCTCCACGCTAGCCGTCTCGTCAGCGGTTGTTCAGAGGCGCGAGCTCGCGCAATGCCTCGGCCGGAGAGTCACCCGGACGGTCCAGGAGGCGTCCGATGCTCGCAGCGGCCGCTGCGCACTCGTAGAGCACCCTGAGCACCAGCAGCAGCGCCAGGCCGCCGAGAATCGCCGTTGCGTTCCAGGCCTGGCCCACGACCGCGACGAGTCCCAGTCCGGCGATCAAGCCGCCGAGCGCAACCGCGCCGCGGGTCAGGCTCGGCCACCAAGCGACGCGGATCAGCTGCCGTCCGCCGCCGTGCTCCTCGGTCGCGGCCAGCAGCTTGACGACTCCGAGCGACCCGCCGCGCACCTTGAGGTCCCAGCGGTCCCAGTCCCCACCCGAGATGACGACGCTGCCTTCCTGCTTGAGGCTTTGGCAGATCCCGCGCAGGTAGTCCTCGATGGCGTGCCAGTGGTCGCTCCAGAGGGCGACTCCGCGACGCAGCGGCAGGCGAAAGCCCGGGGGCCCGCGGCGGCGCCACGGCGTCAGGCCATTCCAGAGGCGACCGTGAAGCCGGGCGATCGGCTGCAGGAGATACAGCATCGTTGTCAGAACGCGCAGCCGCAGCTGCGTCCGCCGGGAGCCCGGGAAGACGGCCCGCGCCCCGCCCAGAGCGCCGTCGAAGAGCAGCGCGGCCACAACGAGGCCGAGCAGCGGAAGCGCCAGCAGAAGCGGTGCCCATAGGGCCCCCGCGGCGGACAGCGCCGCGAGCACGAGAATCACGAGGTACCACTCGGGCATCAGCGGGAGCGACTCGAGCAGGCCGCTTCTCGGGCCGTAGATGGATTGGAAGAGCCCGGTGCCCCAGCCGCCGTAGTAGATCCTCCAACGCCAACCGCCGCGATGCTGCGCGGAGCCGTTGCCGTAGAGACGTCCTCCCCAACCGACGTGTCCAGCCGGGCTGTACTTCTCGGGCCACTTCCGCTCCAGCATCGCCTCGGCACGGCCATAGCCGCGCTGCTGCCTGAAGTACTTGCCCACCGTCCGCCGCCGCCGATGCCAGACGACCGCTCCCGGGTTGAAGCCGAGCTTGAAGCCCCGGTCGAGCAGCTGCCAGCAGATGTCGACGTCGTCGCCCGCGACCCTGAACTGCGGGTCGAACCCTCCGACCTCCTCGAGCGCCGACTTGCGAAACGCCATGTTGCAGCCCGGGATGTGCTCGGCATCGCGATCGGTGAGCAGGACGTGGGTGGGTCCGCCCGGGGCGTTCGAAACGCACTGCTCGACGCCTCGCGCGTAGGGGGGCAACGGGTTGGGGCCGCCCACCGCCGCGTAATCGGTCGTCGTGAACGTGTGGGCCAGGAACTTGAGCCAATCCACGTCCGGCCGCGTGTCGTCGTCCGTGTAGGCGACGATCTCGCCGGTCGCGGCTCTGAGGCCGGTATTCCTCGCCGAGCCGAGACCTCGGTTCTCTGTCTCGACCAGGCGCACGTCGTACTCGGAGGCGATCCGCGGCACCGCATCGGTGCTGCCGTCGCTCACCACGATGACCTCGTAGTCGGGGTAATCCAGGTTCTCCAGCCCGTCGAGGCAGTCGGCCAGCGTGGCGGCCCCGTTGTACGTGCACACCACGACCGACACACGGGGCCAGCGCATATCGAACGGAAACGGAAACTCCATGAAGGCCGCCGAGGCGGCGACGAGGGCCGGCTTCGGGGTGCGGTCGCGAGTGGTGAGTCCGAAGTCCCAGTCGTCGATGTCGTGGCCACCGCGATGCCACTCGTCCGTCCACGAGAAGACGAAGGCGCCGGCGCAGCCTGCCGCACCGGAGAGGCGAATCTGCCAGTCGATCGCCTCTGCCTGCTTCTCCTCGCCGTTCCTTCGGCTGTCAAGGCCGATCTCGGCCATGATCAACGGGCGCTCGTCGGCGAGGTTCTGGAGCCGCGCCAGATACGCCTCCATGCGGTCGCGCGACTCGAGATAGACGTTGAAGCACACCAGGTCCACGAAGGGGAGGCGCAGGTACTCGGTCGAGGGGTAATTGATGTATGTGACGAGGGCGTCGGGGTCCTCCGCCTTCGCGGTCAGGTAGAGCCTGTGCAGGAAGCGCTCGATCCTCCGCCGGCCGTGCCAGCGGACGATCGAGGCGGGGATCTCGTTGCCGATCGCGAAGCAGAGGACCGCGGGGTGGCTCGCGCAGCTGCGAACGGCCTCGGCGATCCGGCGCTCGATCGACGCACGCCGCTTTCGGTCGTCCAGGAACGCGATGTGCTGCTCCCAGGGGATGCCGATCATGAGGCGGAGGCCGTGTCGCGCCGCGGTGTCGAGCATCCATCGCGGGGGCACCGTGTAGAGGCGAACGGCGTTGAGCCCGCTGGCCGCCATCTCGGCGAAGTCGCGCTCGACCTCCTCCCGGTCGAGCTCGGGGGGACCGTCTCCGCCCGAGCCGAATGGCCCGTAGGTCACGCCCCGCACGTGGAGCTTCTCGTCGCCCAGGAAGACGAACTTCCCCTTGACGGTCGGACGCGGCTCCCGCAGGCCCCGTCCGCGATCCGGGCTCGCCACGATGGCCGTCACCGACGGCAAGTCCTCTTCGTGGCTACCCACTTCGGTCGTCAGTCGCTTGGCCCCCACCACGTAGGAACGCGGGGACGGCGCTCAGGTTCGCGGGTTACTGGGAGCGCGCGACCATGTCCGACAGGCAACTTTCGGCGTCGAAGAGGCTCTCCGCCAGCTCGCGGGCCGCGCGTGCGTGGGTATCGAACGCGGCGTCGATCTCGGCGACGGCGGAGACGGCCTGATCCTCGCTCGAGAAGGTGAGGATTCCCTCGCCCGTTGGGATCTCCTTGGAGAGCCGGGTTTCCTCGCAGAGAACAGGTCGGCCCGTTGCGAGGTAACCGACGCTGCGATCGCTGAACCAGCCCGTCTTCAACGCCGCATAGACGGGCTTGACGCAGCAGAACTCCGCCCGAGATCTCTGGATGTAGGCCCGGTAGAGCTCGGGGGTCTGAGCGATCTTCTCGGGGTGCTCGAGCGCCCATCCGTGCTCGCGCAGGAGCTCGCGCTCGCCGGTGTCGTCAGGATGGATATGCGCGGCCAGCTCGAACGGCCGGTGAGTCCGCCGCGGCAGATCGAGGTAGGGCAGGTAGGCCTCACGCTTCGATGCGGTGACGAGGCCGCCGTTCCACTCGAACGACTCATCGTTCCACCAGTGGGTCACCGAGGTGAATGGGGCGCTGGGTCCCGGGTCTGGCGTCACCGGCCACGCCGGCAGATGGACGAACGGGCGGAACGCGTGCCATGTCCGGCCCAACGTCGGCACCTCACAATCCGCCCCTCCCACGTTGGTCCCAACCGTGAACAGGACTTCGTGCTCGTCTACGCCCATGTCCCACTCGAGCGCGGAGAGCTGGTAGATCCCCGGATCGGCATCGATGAGGACGCGCCGGCGGAAGAGCGACAGGAGCGGCGGCTCGACCGTGCCGCAGAGGTTCCAGAGCAGGTCGGCGCTCTCGGCGACCTCACGAACCCGGCTGGCCGTGAGGCCGTGCACGGTCACGGATTCGAGCGAGAACGGCTCCTCCGCCTCGGCCAGCAGGAGCGCGGCACTGTCCCGGAAGCCATAGCCCTCGAGGCGGTCGAAGTACGAGCGGACGAAATGGTCGTCCAGGCGCCGGTCGCCCCTAGATCGAAGCAGTTCGAGCACGAACACCTCGTGTCCGAGCGCGCGCAGCCCCAGCAGGTACTGGAGAAACCAGCTCCAGAGCCCTCCTCCCTGCGGATAATCGGCCAGGAAGGCGCTCGCGAGGACTATGCGGGCGGATGAGTCTCTTCCGGTCATCAGCGAGAGCGCCTCGTTTTTCCACTCCTTTACCTAGCTGTCACCGAGACGTAAGCGGTGGACCCCATGATCGCCACCGATGCCATCTACCGCCAACACCACTGGGAAAGCCACGCGGGCGTCTGCCCCACGGCCCGGAACGCGACGCTCGGGCCAGGCCGGAGATGAACCGGCCGGAAGGGCTGATCTTCACGGTCCATCTCACCCCGGCTCGGCGCCCCCTAACCGTCTCGAGCCGTGGCGACATCTCTTGCTGCAGAGCGGCCGATGAACACGGAGGTCGCGCGACAGCCACCCGCGTGGCCTCCCCGTCGCACCGACGCGCTCCAGGCCTCCGTCAAGGGTGTGTGGGTCATGATCTATGGGCTGGCGGTGGTGCTCCCGCTGGGGGCGGTGTTGGCCGCCTCGCCTCCGCCGGGCCGTGGTTTCGCGCTCGAGCTCGGGTCCGCGCTCGGGATCGTCGCCCTGTCGCTGTTGGCGCTGCAACTGTTCTTGCCGGCAAGGCTGGGACCGGTGGTGCGGCCGCTGGGAGCGGACGTGGCGGTTCGCCTGCACCGTCACCTGGCGGATGTGCTGGTGGCGGGGATCGCCGCGCACGTGGCGCTGGTGGTGATCGGCGATCCTTCCAACCTGGCGTTGCTCGACCCGCTCGACGCGCCCTGGCGAGCTCAGGCGGCCATCGCGGCGTGCGTTGCGCTTGCGGCGCTGATCGCCAGCTCCGTTCTGCGCCGACGGCTGCGGCTGGCGTACGCGCGCTGGCGCGGGGTGCACGTCGCCCTTGGGATCGGCGCGCTCGGGCTGAGCGTCTTGCACGCCGTCGGCGTCGATCGCTACCTGACCTCGCCTGCCGGCCTCCTGGTAGCCGCGCTGGCCGCGGTCGGGCTGCTCGCGGTACTCGAGCTGCGCGTACTCCGCCCGAAGCGTCTGGCCCGGCGGCCCTACGTCGTCGACCGAGTGGTGCCGGAGCGCGGCGGCGCCATCACGCTCGCGCTGCGGGCCGACGGGCACCGCGGGCGGCCGTTCCGGCCGGGCCAGTTCGCCTGGCTGAAGCTTGCCGACGCCCCGCACGCGCTGGCCGAGCATCCCTTCTCCTATTCCTCGAGCGCCGGCCGGCCCGAGCTACCCACGTTCACGATCAAGGTGTATGGGGGCTTCACGCGGCGCGTCGCTGAAATGCGGCCCGGCACGCGCGTACTCGTGGACGGGCCGCACGGCTCGTTCAGCATCCGCCCGCATGCCGAGCGCTTCGTGCTGATCGCGGGCGGCATCGGCATCACGCCCATCATCAGCCTGCTGCGCAGCGCAGCCGATGCGGACGATCGCCGCCCGTTCCTGCTCGTCTACGGCACCCCGCGCTGGGAGCAGGCCACCTTCCGCGAGGAGCTCGAGCGCCTGCGGCAGCGGCTCGACCTGAGCGTCGTGTACGTGCTCACGGAGCCGCCCCCCGGCTGGCAAGGCGAGACAGGGTTCATCGACGCCGCCCTGCTCGAACGTCACCTCCCCTCAGATCTGGGCTGCGCCGACGTCTTTCTGTGCGGCCCGCCGCCCATGCTGACCCCCGCGGTCGCTGGGCTCGAACGCCTCGGGGTGGCGCCCGAGCACGTCCACGCCGAGCAGTTCGTGAGCGTGTGAGTACCGCCATGCACCACGACGAGACCCGCTGGATGACTGCCGCCATTGAGCTCTGGTGCCTGCTCGGTGCACTCGTCTTCGCCGCCGTGCAAAGCACCTGATGGAGCGGCACCGATGCCCTGCAGACCCACCCACCCGCGACCCTCACAGGCTCGCCGCCGGCTGGCCTCCCTGCGCCCCGGCTGGACGACCACGGTCGTCTGCGTGGTCGTTCTCGCGCTCGCCGCCGCCGGCCAAGGCCGACTCCCGAGCTCCGATCCTCGAGCGACCCCATCACCGGCGCCGCGGAGCGAGCATCCACGAATGGCGGCCGGTCTCCCAAGGCACCTAGCCTCGGCGCCGGCGAGGGATGTCGTCGCGCACTCGGGCGCTGCTCGTCAGAGCCACTGAGGGGGCGACGCTGTGATCTTCCTCGATGCCGACGACACACTGCTGCCGGGCGCGGTGGCCGAGATCGCCCGCCTGTTTCGCGACCGTGGCGTGGTCAAGGTCCATTGGCCGCTGTGGGAGATCGACGACCACGGGCGTCGCACCGGCAACGTGCGACCGCGCGGGAGCCTGCCGGCGGGAGACATTTCCGGGCTGCTCGACGACACTCCTGAGTACCTCATGCCGCCGCAGTCCGGGACAGCATGGTCACGGTCGTTCCTGAAGGCTGTTCTGCCGCTCCCTGAGCGGGGGTTCGAGTCCGGGGGTGCCGACACCTACCTCGCGATCCAGGCCATCGCCGCCATCGCCGAGCTCGAGCGCCTGCGTGAGGCGGGGGCCCGCTTCCTCGTGTTTGCGTGGCCGGCGTTCTGGTGGCTCGACCACTACAGCGAGTTCGCCGATTACGTTCGGACGCGGTTCGAGCGCGTCGCGGCGACCGACGACCTGCTCGTGTTCGACCTGGGCGCCGCGCCTCGGTGAGCCCGACCCTGGCGCCTGCGCTCACTGCCGCGTTGCTTGGGCTCGCTGCTGCCGCATTGCTCGCGTGCGGCCCTGCCGATCGGCCGCCGCCCGCGCGTCCGCGGGCCGACGACGGCGCCACTGTGGTGGCCGAGCAGCAGGTGGCGCCGCGGATCCTCGACGTGACCGTCCGCTCGCCGGCGCTTGGGACCACCGGTCGGGTACGGCTCCTCACCCCTCGCGGGTGGTCGTCAGCGCGCGAGCACCGGCACTGGCCCGTGCTCTACCTGCTGCATGGTTGTTGCGACACCTACGACAGCTGGACGCGCGAGACTGAGATCGAAGATCTGCCGGAGCTCCGCGACGTGCTGGTGGTCATGCCCGAGGCGGGCGCGGTCGGCTTCTATTCGAACTGGCGGGGGGACGGCAACGGCGTCCGGCCCGCCTGGGAGAGCTTCCACCTGAGCGAGACGCGGCAGATCCTCGAGCGCGGCTACGGCGCGGGTAAGCGCCGCGTGGTCGCCGGACTGTCGATGGGCGGCCTCGGTGCCATGGACTACGCCGCGCGTCATCCCGGTTTCTTTCGCGCCGCCGCGTCCTACTCCGGCCTGCTCCACCCCCTCGCGGACACGCGCTTCCTCCTGAGCCTGTTCTCTGCTCACACCGGCGACGCGCTCGCCATCTGGGGCGACCCCGTCACCCAGCATCGATTGTGGGCCGCTCACGACCCAACCGAGCTGGCCGGGCGGCTGCGCGGAATACCGCTGTTCGTCTCCTCGGGCAACGGCGACCCCGGTCCCTACGAGCAACCTGGCCAGCCGGACGATGGGGTGGAGGCGACCGTCCATCGCGAGGGGCGTGCGTTTGTGAGGCGGCTGCGGCGCCTGCACATCCCCGTGACCGCCGACTTCTACGGGCCTGGCGTGCACGACTGGCCCTACTGGGAGCGCGAGCTCAAGCGTTCGCTGCCCGTGCTGGTGGAGGCGCTCGGCGCGGGCTAATGGACGGCGCCCGCGCCGTCGATTACTTGGGCGATGGATCGCTACCACCTGCGAGACGTCTTGGGCGCGGCGGGGGTTCGAAGCCAGCAACCTCTCGCGTGTGAGCGGTTGCGATTTCGAAGCACCTGATGCACAGTGAGTGAGTCCCACCGATGGGCTCGCCGCACCAGCTCCTGGGCTGGTTGCGTCCATCTCGAAGGTTTCATGCAAGAGCAATACAGGCCCTCCGTGTTGTTCTGGGTCGCCGCCTTGGCCGCGGTGGCAATGGTCGTTGGCGGTCTCGGCCCCTGGGCGACCACGCTTGGCTTCTCAGCGAATGGAACGGAGGGCGACGGCTGGGTTGTGATCGCCGCCGGCGGCGTCGTCGCAGTCGGCATGGTGTCGACGCACAGGCGCAGCTTTGCCGGAAAGGGCACTGTCGTAAGCCTGCTGCTCGTGGGCGGCACCGTCGCGGCCATGTCCGTCTACGACATCAACCACATCGCGAGTGGTTATGACGGCGCGTATTCGCAGGGCGTACTCAACCCCGGGTGGGGCCTCTACATGTCACTGGTCGCGGGTGTCGCCCTGTCGATCGTGGCCCTTGCGGTTCTCGCCGGCGAGGTGATGCTCGAGCCGGTGGCCGGCTACGGCTTTGTTCCGCGACCTGCCGGGCCAGCCCAGCCGGCGTCGCAGTCGCCGCCGCGGCACGGACCGGGCCGCCAGGATCCCCTCGGCGGCTGACCGCCGCCTCATCGGCGGGATGGGCGCGGCTGGGTTCGAACCAGCGACCTCTCGCGTGTGAGGCAACGGCCCTTTGCGCCCAAGTAGCCGCTTCGCGGGGTGCAACGGCGAAGGCGAGGCTGGATAATCGCGCCATTCCCAAACAACTCCGGGCACGCGGAAAGGACGAGCGATGAGTATTCGGGGGCGCCCCTTCGTAACCGATCGAGCAGATTCGACCGATTACGAGCCAATGATGATTGAGGGCGTACAAGTCGGCGAAGCGCACTGGCTCAGAACCGAGGGATCGCACGGCAACCCGCACGAAGCTTGCCTGTGGCGAACCGACGCACCGGCGCGTTACGAGTACCTCTTCGACGGCGACGAGTCGTTCCAAGTCCTCGAGGGATCAGCGAGCATCGAGCTCCTGGACACCGGCGAGCGCGTCGAGCTCAAGGTTGGTGATATCGCATCGTTCGACAACGGAACACGTTCGGTGTGGACGTTCACCGAGCCCTTCAAGAAGTTCACGGTTATTTCCAAGTAGTCACCTCGTCATGACCTATGTGCCGCGGCCTCATCGACGGGACGCAGGATTTCCCCGGTGCCACCGCCTGGGTCTGCTCGGTCCAGCGCGCCGGCGAGCCGTTCGTCTTCGGCTTCGAGCCCGCCCAGCTAGCGGCGTACCTCGCTCATCGCGGCTGGTGCCTGATTGACGACCTCTCGACCCGGACCCGGCCAAGGCGACCACGCTCCTGAAGCCACTCGGCCAGCTCGAAGGGCCGCTCGCGCCCGGCTCATCGTTCGAGCGCCACTCTTGCGCCAAGCATGAGGTAGATGGAGCCGGCGCTGACGTCGAGTGTGCGGCGGGCGCGTCGTCCGTGGAGCAATCTTCCGAGGCGGCCGGCCAGCGTTCCGACGGTGCCGTCGACCGCGATCTCGAGGGCGACGAAGCATCCGCCCAGGACGAGGTACTGAAGGGCGATGCTGCCTGCCTGCGGATCGATGAACTGCGGCAGGAAGGCGATCGTGAAGAGCGCCATTTTCGGGTTGAGCAGGTTCGTGATCACGCCTCGCCAGTAGGCGCGGGTATCGTCCGCGCCCGCGTCGATGGTGCCGCCGACCCCGCCACCTGCGCGCCACAGTGCGCGGATGCCGAGGAAGATGAGGTAGGCGGCACCGGCGATGCGGACGGCATCGAACATCACCGGGGCAGCACGGAAGAGCGCAGCCAGCCCCAGTGCGGAGGCGCTGATGTGTACAACCTCGCCGCTGGCCGTGCCGAGCGCTGCCAAGAAGCCGGACCGCGGCCCACCCTTCAGCCCCGACGCCAAACAGAAGAACATGTCGGGCCCCGGCGTCAGCATCAGGATCGTGACCGTCAGCAGGTAGGTCACGAACAGCGACGTGTTCATTCGCCTCCGCCCCTCAGGGGCCGAGGTGTCGTGAGAACCAGTCGACGATGCTCGTGACCGCCCGGTCGATCGTCGTGGGGTCCTCGTAGTAGTTGAAGTGCCGCGTTTGGCCCTCCCACAGCAGCTGCTTGTCGGCGCTGGGGACGACGGCGAACTGACGACGGGCGGCATCGGGAACCGCGCACTGGTCGCTGTGCACCATCAGCAAGGGCGTCGTCAGGCGCGCCGCGGCGCTGATCGAGTCGTAGGAGAGCACAGCCGCGTCGCTCATGACCGCGTAGCGGTTCTCCCAGAGGCCGCGGTCGGCCCACAGCTGGTACCAGCTCCAGGGCAGCTCGCCAGGCATGCCGACGTCGGGGCGGCTGAAGTCGACCGCCGGCACGTAGTCGACCTCGCCGGTCGCCCGGTACTTCGCGAGCGCCGCCTGGCCGCGCGCCAGTCGCTCGGCGACCACCTCCTCACTGCCCAACCAGGCCACGTCGGCGGCAGGGTCGCGCAGGTGGGCGGCAGCGGTCGCCACGGCTTGCACGCGCGGGTCGTCCGCGGCCGCGCGCAGTACGTAGGAGCCGCCGAAGCAAATGCCCAGCAGCGTGAGGCGCTCGGAATCCACTTCGGGCAGCCCGCTCAGGTAGTCGAGCGCGGCGCCCATGTCCTCGATCTTCGCGAGCGGATTCTCGTAGCAGCGCGGCTCGCCGCCGCTCTCGCCCCGATAGCGCGGGTCGAAGATCAGCGCCGCATACCCGAGCTGGGCAAAGCGCGGCGCGTACTGCGCCGGCGCCTGCTCCTTCTGGTAGGTCTCGGGGCCGACGATCACCACCGCCGGCGCCGGGCCGTCGCCGAACGCGGCCGGAAACAGCTGTCCGACGATCGTCTCGCCCTGGCTCTCGAACGTCACCCGGTCGCCGCCAGCCTCTCCCGCGCTGACTCGATGGACCACACTCTCCATGACTGTCATCGCAGACCTCCTTCGACTTCTATCGGAATGCTCGCGCTCGACTCTACGGCTTTCTGGACCTATCGCTAGGGCCAGTTCTATGGCAGTTCAGTAGGTCCAGAAGGTAGAATCGGCCAGCCGCCACCAGACTGTGGGTCTGTCAGAGTCGCCCAAAGCTCACGAGCTCCTGATCGAGCTCGACCGCGCCGGCCGCGAGCCGTTGCGCCACCAGCTGGAACGCATGCTGCGGGCAGGAATCGAGGACGGATCCCTTCCAGACGGCACACGCCTACCGTCGACCCGGAGCCTCGCCGAACAGCTCGGCGTCTCCCGCGGCGTCGTCGTCGACGCCTACGCGCAGTTGATGGCCCAGGGGCTCCTCCGCTCCCGCCCGCGGAGCGCGTCGATCGTCTGCGCCTCACAGAGTCCTCCACCGGTGCCGCCTCGACGGGCCTCGGGCTACCGCTTTGTGCTCAACCCGAACGCTCCCGACCTCAGCCTCTTTCCGCGCCGCATGTGGCTGCAGGCGACCGCCGCCGCCATGCGCGAGCTGCCCGATGCCGAGCTCGACTACCCGAGCGACCCCCGCGGCGCGGTGGACCTCCGCGCCGCTCTGGTCGGCTAC
Organism: Actinomycetota bacterium; assembly: GCA_046726915.1. Lineage (GTDB taxonomy): Bacteria > Actinomycetota > Thermoleophilia > Solirubrobacterales > Thermoleophilaceae > JACVRW01. Next base: position 959 of record JBKPBS010000088.1, on the reverse strand, counting down.
CTCTCGCGCGTCCGTCGAGTGAGGGCCGAGCTTGACAGCGTGGTCCTAACCATCGGCTTCCTGCACAGTGTCGACCTGGTTTGTCGGGCGCTCGCTCGCCGCGGCTGCAGGCGTATCGCGGTGGAGAACCCATCGCTCCCGGTGCAGTCCGCCATCGCGCGCAGCCACGGGCTCGAGGTCGACCCGATCCCCGTCGACGACGCCGGACTCGTCGTTGCGGACCTGTTCGACAGCGAGGCTGAGGCAGTCATCGTCACGCCCGCACATCAGTTCCCCCTCGGCGTGGTCCTGCACCCGGAGCGGCGGCGCACCCTCGTGTCCTGGGCGAGAGAGCGCCAGGGCTTGATCGTCGAGAACGACTACGACGCCGAGTTTCGCTACGAGGGGCCACCGATCGGCGCCGTTCAGGGCCTCGCGCCAGAAAGCACCGTCTACATAGGCACCACCAGCAAGACGCTCGCGCCGGCAGTCCGTCTCGGGTGGATCGCCGCACCCACTGACTTCGCAACCGATCTCGCGGACATCCAGCTCAACTTCAATGGAGGCTTCATCGGCCTCAACGGCCACGTGGTCAGTCAGCTCATGCAGTCCGGGGCCTACGAGCGGCACGTGCAGCGGTGTCGACGCGAGTACCGGCGCCGACGCGACGCCCTAGTAGAAGCCCTCTCCGTCCAACTTCCGCGCCTGCGGGTGGTGGGCATCGCCGGGGGCTTGCATCTCGCGCTGCTGCTCCCGCCGCCCGGCAACCCCGATCGCATCGTTGATACGGCGCGATCCGCGGGGATCGATATTCGCTCCCTCTCGTATTACGCGCTGACGCGACTTGAACAAGAGCCGGGGCTGGTGCTCGGCTACGGCCGTCTACCCCTGGCGAGCGTGCCGCGCGTGGTCAACGACCTCGCGACCGCCCTACGAAGGGACGCGTGAGAAGCGTCCCGCCAACGGGCGCGCGACGCGAG
>JBKPBS010000087.1:0-15501 GCA_046726915.1 Actinomycetota bacterium | reverse complement strand
CTGCTGCGCGCAGTGGACGCCGCCCTGCTGATGCTCGGTGAGAGGGTGCTCGGTCGCCTTGACGAGATCCGTCCGGACATCTCCGCTCGCGAATCCGCCGCTCGTCGATGCCGGCGTTCCCGCCGAGTTCGCGAGCGCTCTTGAGGCGGGCCGTGAGCGCCTTCGTCTCGTCGCGGTGGCGCCTGTCTCGGTTGCCGACTGCGGCGGCGTGTTTCGGAATCCTCATGCTCGTCGTGGTGAGTGGCGCGGCCGGCGCGTGGAGCCCGCCGCGCTGGGTTTCGGCTGAGGGCTGGTCGGCCACCGACTCACCGACCGTGGCGGTCGACCGGCAGGGCGACGCGCTGCTCGTGTGGGAGGCGTGCGACTTACGCACCGCGGGCTGTTACCACCAGATCCAGGCCCGGACGCGCTCGAGGAGCGGCGCCCTTGGCCCGATCGTCAACGTGTCCGAACTCGGTCCCGCGCCGGCTTGGCCGCAGGTGGGCAGCGATGACGATGGCGACTCGCTCGTGGTCTGGCAGCAGCATGACACGCATACCAACTGGCGAATCGCAGCGCGACGGCTCGGCCGAGGAGGCGCCGTCGGGCCGGTTCTGATGCTGACTCCGGATAGGCCGATCGGAAACAACCCACAGGTCGCCGTTGCCCCCGGTGGGCGAGCGCTGGTCGTCTGGACCGAGTATCACGCGACCGCCAGCGCCGGTGCTTGGTCGACGGTGGCGCGTCAGGTCTCGCGCGAGGGCGCTGTCGGGCCGCGGCTCGAGCTCGGCGGCGGCTCGGCCGAGGCGCCCGCGGTCGCGATGGACCGCCGCGGGACGGCCGTCGTCGCCTGGACCGATTACGGCCGTGTCTACGCGCGCCGAATTCGACCCAACGGGGTCTCTCCGGCGCGCGTCGTGGCCGCGGGCGGCACGCCCGGACACGGCTTTGCGCTCGTGCATGCGTCGTCGGCCCGGCGGGGAGAGTTCGTGATCAGCTTCCGATCCGGGGTCGGGCCGCGGCCACGGGTCAGGCTCCGCAGGTGGACCTCCGACGGCTCCCTCGGGCGCTCACTGGCAATCTCGCCTCGGCCGCAATCCGCCGGCTTCCACCACGCGCTCGCAGCCGATCTTGAGGGCGGGGCGGTCGTACTGTGGACGCGGGAGCTCGCGGCGAATCGACTCGTCGTCTACGGCCGGAAGATCTCCCGTACCGGCACGGCAGGTCGCGTCGTCCGCCTGGGCGCCGGCGACCACCCGGATGTCGCCGTCGACGACGATGGCGACGGGATTGCGGTCTGGCAGCCTCCCGACGACGAGGCGAGACCCGTCCGCCGCTCCACGATCACGCGCAGGGGCGGATTCGGGCCCGTCCGAACCATCGGCCGGGACGGACGCGTGCCTAGGGTTGCTGCGACGCCAACCGGGCGAACCGTCGCTGTGTGGCAGCAGCACGCCCACCCATACCGGATCCAAACCGCCTCCGGCCCGTAGTCAGCGCAGGTCCAGACTGCTGCTCCTCGACAACACCAGCACGCTGCGGCTGGTCGCTTGAAGCGACAGCAAGGTAGCGGCGGACGCTATCGCTGCCGCTTGATCCGGTGGATGTGACCGTAGGCCTTCCCTGTAGAGCGGCCGAGAGGGCGAGAAATGCCCCTCATCCGTTCGACCCGGTGGGCCAGGGTGCTGAGCTCCGCAACGCGGGCGGGGACTACTAGGCCGTCATCGCGGCAGCGGTGCGGACGAGCGTGGCGTTGTCGGGAGCGGGTCGGCCGTCGGGAAGCACGGTCGTGTCCTCGAGTCCGGTGCGGATGCCGTGGCCTCGCCCGAGCGCCCGCCGACTGACCGCCCAGCTCGCGACGCCGTCGCCGTGGTGGACCTGCTCCAGGGAGATGCCGGCGGCAAGGAGGATCTCCTCCATGGCGGCAGCATGCGCGACGGCCTCGTCGGGGTCGGCGTCGAGCGGTTCGATCAGGGCTCGGACGCAGCGTCCGGCCAGCCCAGAGCGCGCGAACGCCTCGGCGTCCGACAGCGAGAGCAGACCCGCCTCGATGCCCACGCCGCGTGCGACGAGGTGTTCGCAGAGCTCCCTGATTCCGGTCTCGCCCTGGTTGGCTGTCACGAGCTCCGGCAGCACGGTCCAGCCAGCCACGAGCTCGAGGCGCCGGCGCGGATCGGGTTCGATCCCTGCCGAGGTGCTCAGGGATACCGGGACGTCCGGGCATGCTGCCCGGACCGCCCGCAGCGCGGCCGCGCACGGCTCGGCAGCGAGCGTCTCCAGGCCAGCCGCGTCATAGGGATGCAGGTGGAGGACCCGGGCGCCCGCCTCGACGCATGCCCGCGCGTCCTCGGCGAGGTCCTCAGGAGTCCTCGGGACCCTTGCGTGTTCGCTCGAACGCGAACCGTTGAGCGCGACCTGCAGCAGCGCTGACGGCTTCCGGCTCACAACTGGCCTCCTTCGAGTGCTGCGACTGATCGCGCTTCGTACTTCGCTCTACCGTTCACGGGCGTCCCGCCTCCCGGCCCTCTTGGCGAGTCTGCGCTCGAGCAGACGCAGCTCCCGGGCGCGGCCCGACGGCGACCCTCCAGCTGTGTGCTCAACGACGCCGGCCAGGCCCTCGCCCCCGTCATCCTGTCCCCCCAAGTCGGATCGCGCAGCTCGACCGGCCGGCCAAGTGCGAGGACATCCGCCGAGGCGCTGCGCGCGGACTCACCCGCGAGTCGGGAGGCGACCCACAGGCGGCCGACCCGGAGGGGCGTCCGCGGCGTGGCTGTGCCGAGCCGGCTCTTGTCCTCGGGGCGCTCACCGGAGCGCCTCGATGTGTGCCCGTACCCATTGCTCGAAGGTGCGCGGCTCGCGGCCGAGGACCTCCGCGACTGTCGGCAACACGGTTGACTCGTCGATCGTGCCGTCGACGAAGAAGCTGAAGAAGGCGTCGACGTATTCAGCGGGCATGTTGGCGCTCATCTCGGCCCTGGCGTCGTCGTTCGACTGCGGCTCGAAACGCAGCTCGCGTCCGAGGACGCCGGCGAGGATCCGCACCCGGTCTGCGGGCCGCAACGCCTCCGGGCCGGAGAGGCGATAGCTCCGGCCCCCGTGGTCCGCGCTGGTCAGGGCGACGGCGGACACGGCGGCGATGTCGTACGGGTCGATGGTGGCGATCGGTACGTCGGCGAACGGCGCCGTGATCACATTTCCGGCGCGCAGCTGCGGCACCCACTGCAACGTGTTGCTCATGAAGCTGTTTGGCTGCAGGAACGTCCACGCGAGGTCGGATTCCCGCACCGCGCGCTCCGACAGGATGTGATAGCGGGCCACGGCGTTGTCGAGGTCTCCGGTTGGCACCGCGCTGCTCGACTGGAGCACGACCCGCTCGACACCCGCGCTGCGAGCCTTGGCCAGCATCGTCTGCATCTCGGCGTAGCCGGCGAGCAGATGCATCGCCCGGACGCCGTCGAGGGCGCCCGACAGGGTCTCGGGGCGGTTGAGGTCGGCGACGGCGGCGTCGACTCCCGCCGGTAACCGCGCTCGGTCCTCCTCGCGGCGGATCAGCGCACGGACCGGCTCGCCGGCGCCGACGAGCGCGGCGACTAGCTCGCGCCCGACGTTGCCGGTCGCTCCGGTCACCAGGATCACTCGCTGCCTCGCGAGGCCGCGGTGGTCTCGAACCGCGGCCGCAGCCGCGCGTCGCGACGGTACAGCAGCGCGACAGTGGAAGTTGTCATTTGAAGGTCCTCGTCGGGATAGAGGGAGACGATCGCATCGGCGCTCCGATCCGCGCGCGTTTGGCCTGAAGCACGAGTCCGCCGGCCAGCGACGAAAGCTGCATGGCTGCTATCGCGTCGATACTATCGCTGCACGACTAATAGCCTCTAGCGTTGTCGTGTCCGCTCGAGCCGACCGACCTGTGCCACCTCGGAGGGCTTTCGGATCGCGACTGCGGCGAACCGGAGGTGCGGCGATGGCGTCCGAAGCCGACAGAGGAGGCGAGTTGCTCGATCAGGCGCGCACCTACCTGAGTCAACCGCGCTGCGCGGTGCTGTCGAGCCTCGGTCGAGACGGGGCTCCCCATCAAGCCGTCGTCCATTACATGCTCCTAGGGGACCATCTACTGGTCAACGGTCGGCCCGATCGCGTTTGGGCGTCGAACCTGCGCCGCGATCCGCGCGCTTCGCTTGTCATCCACGACACCGACGACCCGCTCCACTGGGTCGGGATCAGGGGCGTCGCTGAGCTCGCGGCCGAGGGCGAGGCGGCGGTGCACGACGCGATGACGCTGGCCACGCGCTACGGCGAGGATCCAGCCGATTACCGAGACCAGGAGCGGGTCAGCTTTCGAATCGCGCCGCGACGGGTCTTCGAATACGGGCGCCCCGGCGCGTCAGGTCCGGAGCATGATGGCGGGTCGAAGCGGGTCACGGTCAGAGAGGCGACAGCCGCCGACTGGGAAGCGATCTGGCCGTTCATGCGCAAGATCGTCGCCGCCGGTGAGACGTTTTCCTGGGACGCCGACATCGATGAAAACGCTGCCCGGGACGCCTGGATGCACGAGCCGCCGGGCAGGACCTTCGTCGCGGTCGACGAGGACGGAAGGATCATCGGTACGGCCGAGCTCGAGCCGAACCACGGAGGGCCGGCCGCGCACGTCGCGACCGCGAGCTTCATGGTCGACCCCGCCCGCTCCCGGCGCGGCGCCGGCCGCGCGCTGGGCGAGCGGGTGTTGGAACAGGCGCGTGGCGATGGCTACCGCGCGATGCAGTTCAACGCCGTGGTAGAGACGAACACGGCGGCGGTCGCCCTATGGCGCTCGCTCGGCTTCGAGGTGCTGGCGACCGTGCCCCAGGCGTTCAACCACCCAACCGGCGGTTACGTCGGGCTGCACATCATGTACCGGCCCCTTTGAGTCCCGCGCGGCCCCCGCAGCCTGGAAGGCGTGACGAGCCGCGTCATTCATGGGCGCACGCCGACGGTGTCGGTGATCCCGGTCTCTTCGAGCGCGAAGAGCTGCTGTACCTCCGTGCCATCTTTGCGCACCATGGTGTCGCGCGTCCCCAGGTAGTCGTAGCTCTCGCGGTCGAGGATCAGCACCACGTTCAGGGGCGATTCACGCCGCGTGATCCCGATCCCGTGCCGGCCCCGCGCGTCGACCTCGTCGCCGGTGACCCGTACCCCGGGGATCTGGGCGAGCGCGCGGTACGCGGCGGGCTGCAGGCCAGGTGGCATCACGCGCCAGCTGCGGAGCAGGAACATGAGGCCCATGTACTCCGACTCGTAGTCGACCTCCGCTGAGTTCCCGCGGTGGAACCAGTCCAGAACGGCCAGACGAAGCTTGCGCGGGTCGGTCGGCAGCTTCTCGAGGTCGTCATAGCGGCGTGGTGGCCAGACAGAGCCCGCTGGGTACGGCGGCTCGATCCAGCTCCGACCGCGCTCGCTGACCCGGGAGGGCTGACTGCCGTCGACCGAACGCCAGCTCTCATCGACGAATGTCTCGGACGGGCCGCGCCCATCGACGGGCGTCTCAACGAGGATCTCGCGCGTATAGATGAATTGGTCGTCGCGGATCCCCGGGACGACCGGCCCCTGCGCCTGCGATCGCCGCGCAGCCAGATGCAGTACGGCTTGGGCGCGCACGCTGGCCAGCTCGATGGGCGCAGGGCGAGAGCCGGAGCCGTCGCCGTCACTGGTCACAGTCACCACGAGCGCGGCCGCGACGATCGCGGCCGCCACGGCCGCGGTAGCCACGACGGCCGGGGGCTGCCGCCGCTTCGGCTTCTGGAACTCGCCCCAAAGCCGCGCGCGTGCGGCCCGGCGGGCCTCCAGCGTCAGTGGCGGCGTGTCGTCCTGGAGTTCGCGCAAGAGCGTCAGCTCGTCCATTTCCTCAACCTTCAGAGTCGAACGTCACGTATGCGGCAAGTGCCTTCCGCAGCTGAGCGCGAGCGCGATGCAGCCGCGAGCGGACGGTGCCGAGCGGAATGCCGAGCGCATCGGCGATCTGCCCGTAGTCGAGCTCGGCCCAGGCGTGCAGCAGCAGCACGTCGCGCTGGCTGGCCGGCAGGCGGGCGAGCGCGCCGGCCAGCACTTGCCGAGCGGCGCCGGCGCTGACACGACCCGCGACCAGCTCTGCGATCGGCTCAACGCCAGCCGCCAGCGGCGCGCGCGACACCGCTCGCAGGCGTCTCGCTTCGGCGCGCCGATGGCGCCTGACGACGTTCGTGGCGATACCGTAGAGCCAGGGGCGTGCCTGCGCCCGCGAGAGGTCGTACCGGCGGCGATACTGGAAGGCGGCGGCGAATGTCTCGGCGAGCACGTCGTCGGCAAGAGGACTCCCGAGCCGGCGCGCAGCGTAACGGTGGACGTCGTCGGCGTAGCGGTCAAACAGCACCGCAAATATCTCTGACTTCTGCCACGACCGCTCGATCACCGCGGCGTCTGAGAGCAGCCGCGTGTCACCGCGCGCCCCGGTCGCACGTGGGTTCTCGACCAACAGCTCACTCCTCGTAGCGGGCACCATTACCTCTGTTCGCCGACCGCCACGATCGAGTTCCGACGAGTCAGGCAATGAGGGCTTGCGCTCGAGCGCGGCCATGTGGGCCGGCCTTCGCGGGGTGGCGGCTTGTGGTTACCCTTCGCGCCGAATTTTCGCCATCCACACTGAGTGGGTTGCGGGGACTGAGCATTCCCACCTCGACTGGAGGTTTCGCCGTGAGCAGGGATCCCAAGACCGGTGGCATCGATCTGGTGCAAGCCGACGCCACCTATTACACCGCGTCCACGACCCCGGAGCTGCAGGAGATCGACCCGGTGCGGGTGCTTGCGGTCGAGGGCCGTGGCGAGCCTGGGGGCACCGCGCACCTAGCGGCGATCGAGGCGCTCTATGCGGTGACCGAAGGGGTGCGAGCTCTGGCCGCGGGCAGCCGCGCCGAGTTCCGCGTACCGCCCCTCGAGGGCCTGTGGTGGGTCGAGGACGAGCGTCCTGCGCTCGAGGTCCCTCGCGAGGAATGGTTGTGGCAGCTTCTCCTGCGGATCCCTGAGACGGCGGATGGCGAATGGGTCGAACGCGCGCGCGAAGCGGCTGGGGACGAGGCCCGGGATGTCCGGTTGACCAGGCTGTCGGAGGGCTTGTGCGTTCAGGCGCTGCATCGTGGTCCCTACGAGACAGAGCCCGAGACGATCGCGCGGATGGACGCCTTGATGAAGCGAGAGAACTTGACGCTGAACGGACGGCATCACGAGATCTACCTGACCGCCGTGACCGAGCAGACTCCACCGGAGCGAATCGAGACGATCCTGCGCCACCCGGTCCGACCCGTCGAGCAGTAGCCACACGGTGCCGGGTACCCGCCGCGACGCGTCCGCTCTCGGCGAGCTGCGCAGCCAGCTGCGGGAGGCGGCCGAGCCGGCGCGCCTGCCGGCGCTCCGCCGTGCTCTGAAGGCGCGTCCAGGCGAATACGGCGAAGGCGACATCCTGTTGGGAGTTCGAGTCCCGGACGCGCGGGCGATCGCGCGCTCTTTCGAGGACATCGGCCTCGACGCCGTCGCGGAGCTCGTTCGCAGTCCAGTCCATGAGGAGCGGCTCGTGGCGCTGCTGATCCTGACTCGACGGTTTGACGCCGCCGACGACGAGCTGCGTGCCCGCATCTTCGCCTTCTACCTCGACAACAGCGCCTACGTGAACAATTGGGACCTCGTCGATACATCGGCGCCGGCGATCGTCGGCACGTATCTCTTGGGTCGTTCGCGAGCTGTGCTCCACCGGTTGGCGAAATCGCCCTCGGTGTGGGAGCGGCGCATTGCGATTATCAGCACGCTCACCTTCATCCGCGCCGACGATCACGACGAGACGCTCCGCCTCGCGCTCGTGCTGATGCACGACGAGCACGACCTGATCCGCAAGGCCGTCGGCTGGATGCTGCGCGAGGTCGGAAAACGCGACTCGGGGCGCCTGCTCGATTTTCTTGACGGCCACGCTCCCCGCATGTCGCGGCTGACGTTGCGTTACGCCAGCGAGCACCTCGATCGCGCAACGCGTGCGCGGCTTCGGGACCTGCGCGAAGACCGCCCTTGAGGCAGCGGTGAGGAGGTGCTGCCGGGGCGCGGGTCAGGGTCGTTCGTCGCGACGCTCTGGTATGGGGGCGCGGCGGTGGTGCGCCTGCTTGTGCTGGCTGTTGTTCGACTCCGGTCGATCCGGTGGGAGAGCAGATCGTGGGCACTTAAGGGGTCTGACCCCTTGAGTCGTGGGCACTTAAGGGGTCTGACCCCTTGAGTCGTGGGCACTTAAGGGGTCTGACCCCTTGAGATGAGCAGCGCGGCTTGACTGCCGGCCGAGCAGGCGCGCGTACAGGAAGCGTGAGATTCGTCACCGCATGCACGCTGGCGCTGCTGACCCTGGGAGCGGCTTGTGGTTGCGGGTCGCAGGCTTACGCCGGCCGCCCTGCGACCGCCTCGGCGGCGGCGACGGTCTCGGCGCTTACGGTTGTCGAGGCGCGCACGCCGCCGCTGCACGTGTCGGGGTACGACACCAGCGGCAGTTACATCCAGGTCAGGGGCGACGGGCTCGATTTGCGCGCGGTCAACAAGGCGCTGCGGGGCGTAGTGCTCGCGGACCAGCGAGCGTACGCCCCGTACGCCCGAGAGGAGCGGTCCCGCACCGTGTACGAGGAGCACGGCGTCTACCGAACCGCCGTCGACCGAAGGTACGTTTCGGCGAGCACGGTGATGGTTAGCGCGTTGATGCCGCTCACGCGTGAGGTGTTCCCCGGCCAGCACGAAGGCGACGGATGGCTGGCGATGAACGTGCGCGTCCCCTCCGGCAGGCGAGTCGGGATCCGGGAGCTCTTCGCGAGTCCCGCTCGCGGGCTGCGCGCGCTCGCGGCGGCTTGGAAGGAGGAGATCCGCCGAACTCGTGGCCGGCGCTGCCTTCGGACCTACCCGAATCAATACCGGGCGTCGGTCGCCAACTACCGCACCTTCGCACTGACCCCGCGTGGAATCGCGGTCGGCTCCTGGGAGATCGCAGCGTGTTACCGCTTGGTCGCCACCGTGCCGTACGGTCGCATGCGGCCGTACCTGAGCACACTGGGCGCAACGCTTGCAGCGGGAGTCCGCGCGCCGCGGCGCTGATGCGGGCTTGGCCCGATGCGCACGGCGGAGGGCTGATCATCCCCGCGCCGCCCGTTACACTGCGCCACCAACGGGCGATGGCACGTGAAGCCGGTGTAAGTCCGGCGTGGTCGCGCCACTGTGACCGGGCACTCTGTGTTCGGGAGCCAGGACTCGGGCCATCGCTGACACCGCTGCGGGGACGCGTAATCCCCAGGAGGTTCCAATGTCTGACGTGGTCGTCTCGGCTCCGGGTCTTCCCGGCGTTGCCTATCCGCCGACGATCTCTCTCCGCGAAGTCTGGCCGTGGGCGTTGCTCGCGACCTCGCTCCTGGCACTGATCTACATCGTCGGAGTGGAGCAGGGCGCGAGCGTCGTCGCTACCGGCAACTGGGTTCACGAGTGGGTGCATGACGGTCGGCACCTGCTCGGCTTTCCCTGCCACTAGGGCTCCGATGACACGCAACCTGCTGGTGTGTGGCCTCGTTGCCGGGCTGCTCGGCGGCCTCCTCGCTGCCGGCCTCGCGTCCGTGGTCGCTGAGCCGGCCGTCGATCGTGCGATCGCGTTCGAGGACTCGCGCGGCACGGAGCGCCCTGCTCACGAAGCCACCACCAGCCGAGCTCACGTGCAGCCGCCCGCTCCGGTCTCGCGCGGCCTCCAGAAGAGTGCCGGCCTTCTGACCGCCCTGGTCGTGTACGGGCTGTCGCTCGGTGGCCTCTTCGGGATCGCCTTCGCTCTTGCCTACGGACGGCTCGGGACCAAGAGCCCGCGCGCGACGGCGTACTGGCTCGCTCTGGGGGCGTTCGTGGTCGTCTACCTCGTGCCGTTCGTCAAATACCCCGCGAACCCGCCCTCGGTCGGCGATCCGACCACGATCGGTACGCGCACCGTGCTCTACGTCACCCTGGTCGCGATCTCGCTCCTCGCGGCACTCGCAGCGGCACGCCTGCGCCTGGCGCTGGCTCGACGAGTCGCAGCGGACGCAGCCGCCGGACTCGCGCTCGCAAGCTACCTGGCGGTCGTGGCCGCGGCAGGAGTGTCGCTGCCGTCCGTCCACGAGGTGCCCGCCGACTTTCCGGCGACGACGCTCTGGGAGTTCCGTCAGGCGTCGATCGGGCTTCAGACGACGCTGTGGGCCACGATCGCCGTCGTCTTCGGCTTTGCCGCCGAGCGGGTCATGACCGGTCGCCGCGTGATCGGCGTAGGTGCCCGCGTTCAGGCGGCGCGTCTGCGAGAGCGTTGAGCGGGATGTCCTGGCGCACGCCACAGGCGGATCCCGCGGGCGACGGCTGCCCCGGTGGGCTGCGACTGCACGAGGCCGGCGACGGTCGGCTGGCGCGCATACGAGTGCCGGGCGGGCGCCTGGGCCCTGGTCGCCTCACGGCCGTGGCTGAGATCGCGGAGCTTGGGAACGGGCTCGTCGACCTCACCTCACGGGCGAACCTCCAGGTACGCGGCCTCGCGGCCAACGCCGCCAGGCGCCTCCGGGTGCTACTCGCGCCGGCGGGACTGCTCCCGTCGCCGGCTCACGACCGCGTCCGAAACGTCATTCAGAGCCCGGTCGCCGGACGCCACCCGAGTTCGGTCGCGGACACGGATTCCATCGTCCGCGCGCTCGACCGCGGGCTGTGCGCAGACGAAGTGCTTGCGCGACTGCCCGGCCGCTTCCTCTTCGCGGTCGATGACGGCAGCGGCCTCGCGCTCGCGCCGCGAGCGGATGTGACCATCCTCGCCGACGACTTCAACGCCTTCCGGATCGCGCTTGGGGATCGAGCCGGGGCTGCGCCGCTCTCTCCCGCGCGGGCGGTGGCGCTGGCGCTGGCGGCGGCGCGGATCTTCGTCGAGTTGAGCGAGGGCGCCTGGAGGATCGGTGAGCTTCCCGGCGGTGCGGCGCCGATCGCCGCCCGGCTTGGACTGGGCCTGGACGCGGAGCTTCCGGCCGGCACGCCGAGCACCGCCGGGCTGATGCGGCAGCGCGATGGCCGCTACGCCGTGACAGGGCTCGCGCGGCTGGGACGCGTCGACGCCGTGGGCCTCCGCGCCCTGGCTGCGCTGGCGCTGCGCCACCAGAGCGAGCTGCGGCTCTCCCCAGCCCGCACTCTGACGCTCACCGACGTCGAGGCCGAGGCGCTGGCCGGCGCGCGCGCGGGTTTTGCCGACGCAGGACTTGAGCTCTCGCCGGAATCGGGCTGGTCGGGCCTCACGGCCTGCGCCGGCCTCGGGCGCTGCCCGCGAGCGCGCGCCGATGTCCGCGCCGCCGCGATGGAACGTGCCCGCATCCGCGCTGGCAACGCCGCTGCCGAGCACTGGTCAGCGTGCGAGCGCCGCTGTGGCGAGCGACCAGAGCAGCCGGTCGCGGTCGCGGTCGAGGGCGACCGCCTCACCGTCCGGGTCGGCTCAGCCGAAACGAGCACCGCCAACGTCGACGACGCGCTCGCCGTGCTCCCATGAGCACGTACCTTCGTGACGCCGCCGAGATCTACCGCCGCTCGTTCGAGCTCATTCGCTCCGAAGCGGATCTCGCGCGCCTCGACCCGCTTCTCGAGCGCACCGTGGTTCGCATGATTCACGCCTGCGGCATGGTGGACCTCGTCGACGACGTCGAGGCCTCGCCACGCTTCGCCGTCCAAGCCGCCGAGGCCCTATGCAGCGGCGCCCCGATCCTCTGCGACACGCAGATGGTCACATCCGGGATCACCCTCTCGCGTCTGCCCGCCCGCAACCGCGTCGTATGCACGCTGGCCGATGCGCGGGTCGCCCACCTGGCACGGGAGCTCGGAACGACCCGGACGGCGGCCGCCGTCGAGCTGTGGCGCGACAGCCTCGAGGGCGCGCTCGTGGTCATCGGCAACGCGCCGACGGCGCTCTTCCATCTGGTCGAGCTCGTCCTCGCCGGCGCGCCCCGTCCGGCGGCGGTGATCGGAGTGCCGGTCGGCTTCATCGGTGCGGCCGAGTCGAAGGAAGCCCTCTCCGGCACCGAGCTGGATTACCTCGTCGTCCGCGGCCGCCGCGGCGGCAGCGCGATCGCCGCTGCCGCCGTGAACGCGCTCGCCTCGGGGGTGGAATGACGCCGACCGGCACCCTCTACGGGGTCGGCGTCGGCCCGGGCGACCCCGAGCTCGTGACGGTGAAGGCGCGGCGTGTGATCGAGGCCGCCGACGTGATCGCGTTTCCGGTCGCGCGCCACGGCCGCAGCGTCGCGCGGAGCATCGCCGCGCCCTACCTGCGGGACGGAAAGGACGAGCTCGTCATGACCTATCCGGTCACGACCGAGCAGACCGACCACCCGGGTGGCTACGAGGCCGCCCTGCGCGACTTCTACGACGACTGCGCGGCACGAATCGCCGAGCGCCTCGACGCGGGACGCGACGTGGCAGTCCTCTGCCAGGGCGACCCGTTCTTCTACGGCTCGTACATCTACCTGCACGAGCGCCTGGCGCCCTCGTACAGGACTGAGGTGGTGCCCGGCGTGACCTCATTCAGCGCCGCGGCGGCGGCCGCGGGCCGACCGCTTGCGAAGCGCGACGATGTCCTGACCGTACTTCCCGGAACCCTGCCGCCGGAGGTCCTGGCGGCGCGGCTGCAGGCCACCGACGCAGCCGTCGTCCTCAAGCTCGGCCGCACCTTCCCCGGCGTGCGCGCGGCGTTCAGAGCGGCCGGGCTGGTCGAGCGCGCGGTCCTTGTCGAGCGGGCCAGCTCGGCGCGCGAGCGCATCGCCCCGCTGACCGACGTCGAGGGCGGTGCTCCGTACATGTCACTCGTGCTGATGCCGAGCGCGCCCGCAGGGCGGCGCGGCGGGCCTCCCGGCCGCGTCTCCGTCGTCGGCCTGGGGCCGGCCGGACCGCAGTGGCTGACTCCGGAGGCGCAGGCCGAGCTGGCATCGGCCGACCAGCTGGTTGGGTATGCGAGCTACCTCGCCCGCGTTCCACTCCGCCCGGGCCAGGAGCGCCACGCGAGCGACAACCGCGTCGAGCTGGGACGCGCTCGCCACGCGCTCGAGCTCGCGGCCCGTGGGTCGCACGTGGCGGTCGTGTCATCGGGCGACCCCGGCATCTTCGCGATGGCCGGCGCGGTGCTCGAGGCGGTTGACGAGGAGCGGGAGCGCTACGGCGCGATCGAAATACGGGTCGTCCCGGGGCTCTCGGCCATGCAGGCGGCCGCGGCGCGCGTCGGCGCGCCGCTCGGGCACGACTTCTGCGTCGTCTCGCTGTCCGACATCCGCAAGCCCTGGGAGGTCGTCGAGCGTCGCCTGCGCGCGGCCGGCGAGGCCGATCTCGTGCTCGCGCTCTACAACCCGGCGTCCGCGACGCGCCGCGAGCAGCTCGACCGCGCGCTCGCGATCGTGCGCGAGTACCGCCGCGGATCGACGCCGGTGGTAGTCGCACGCGCCGTGGGAAGCGACGAGGAGTCGGTCGCGGTCAGCGAGCTCGCGGGGGTCGACGTGCACGCGGTCGACATGCGCACGCTCCTGATCATCGGCTCGTCGACGACGCGGGCGCTGCCCCACGGCAACGGCGATCCGGCCCGCGTCTACACGCCGCGCAGCTATCCGTGACGGCTCCTCACCCAGCTGAGCGCGTCCGCGACCGAGTGAACGGCGTCGCCCTCCGGCCGCGCCGGCCGCTCGACCAGAAGCACGGGGAGCCCTCGCGCACGCGCCGCGTCCAGCTTCGCCTCGGTCATCTGGCCGCCGCTGTCCTTCGTGACGACGACCTCGATCCGGTGGCCGTCGATGAGTGCGAGCTCGCCTTCGAGCGTGTACGGGCCGCGGTCGAGGATCAGCTCGTGGTGCCGCGGCAGGCGTTCCTGCGGCGGGTCGACGCAGCGGATCAGGAACCATGCGGCGACGTCTGCGAAGGCGCCGAGGCCCTGACGGCCGGTGGTCAGGAAGACGCGCCCGCCGAGCTCGGGGACGCGCGCGGCCGCCTCCTGGAGGTTCCGCACGCGCCGCCAGTCGTCGCCTGGCCGCTCGTGCCAGCCGGGGCGCTCGAGGTAAAGCAGCGGCGTCCCGCTGCGCGCCGCGGCCTCGCACGCGGAAGCCGAGATGCGCTCGGCGAACGGATGCGTGGCGTCCACCACCGCCGTCACGCCGCGCTCGCGAAGCCAAGCCGCAAGCGCGTCCGGGCCGCCAAAGCCGCCGATCCGCACCTCGCCGCGCGGCAGCCGCGGCCGCGCGACCCGGCCCGCGAGCGAGGAGACGAACGGAGTTCCGTCGTCGTCGAGCGCGGCTGCGAGCTCGCGTGCCTCCGTCGTCCCGCCGAGAATCAGGATCATCGGTGAGGCAGCTCGCCGTCATCGGGATCGGCGCCGGCGATCCCGACCAGATCACGCTCGAGGCGGTCGCGGCGCTCAACCGCCTCGACGTGCTCTTCGTGGTCGACAAGCCGGGCGAGGCGGCAGAGCTGAGCCGCGTCCGCGACGAGATTTGCCGCCGCCACCGCGCGCGCGAGGGCATCAGGATCGTCAGGATCCGCGACGCCGCGCGAGACCGTGCGGCGAGCGCCTATGGCGACGCGGTCGAGTCCTGGCGCGCTGAGCGCGCTCGGGCGTGGGAGCGTGCGATCGCAGCCGAGCTCGGCGACGACGACCGCGGCGGCTTCCTCGTCTGGGGCGACCCTGGCCTCTACGACAGCACGATCGCGGTGCTCGAGCGGGTGCTCGCCCGTGGGCGGCTCCGCTTCGAGTTCGAGGTGATCCCGGGCATCAGCAGCGTCCACGCGCTCGCGGCTCGCCACCGGATCCCCCTGAACCGAATCGGTGGCGCGATCCAGATCACGACGGGCCGGCGCCTGCGCGCCGGTATGCCCGCCGACGCCGACGACATCGTGGTCATGCTCGACCCGTCCTGCACGTTCGCAGAGCTCGCCCCCGACGACCTGGAGATCTACTGGGGGGCATACCTCGGAACCCCGGACGAGCTGCTCGTCGCCGGTCCGCTGGCCGAGGTCGCCGACGACATCCGGCGCCTGCGCACGGAGGCGCGGGCGCGCAAGGGCTGGGTCATGGACACCTATCTGTTGCGACGGCGACACGGCGGGAGCGTAGACACGTGAGCCGGCGGCGCTTGCGCGCTGGGTTAGAATGCCGCCCGCAACGACGTGGCGGTGCGTGGAACCCGGTGCAAGTCCGGGACGGTCGCGCCACTGTGACCGAGCCAGCGCGCTCGGAAGTCAGGAACTCGCTCGCCACGGACCCTTCCACACGGGACGCAAGATCCCGAGGAGGTACACGGCGTGTCTATCGCACCCCCGCAGGCCCTGGCTCCCGCGCCAGGTTGAGACGTCTCCTGATGGTGCGGCACGCGCCCACCGGCGCGACACGCACCGCGGCGTTTCCGCTCGACGAGCCGCTCGACGAGCGCGGACGCGCCGCCGCGCGCTTGCTCGTGCGGGCCGTCCCGGCGGGTGCCGCGCCTGTCTCTT
>JBKPBS010000086.1:0-12104 GCA_046726915.1 Actinomycetota bacterium | reverse complement strand
CGTGGCCGCCGAGGACATCGGAGTAGAACGCGCGCGACCGAGCAACGCTTCGCACCGTGATGAAGTGGGTGACGAGGAACCCCTCACTCGGGGTGGGCAGGTTCCCGAAGTCGATGGCTGGCGTGTGCTCGCTCACTATTCCGTCCTCCTGGTACGGGGCCTACAACGGTCGCAACCGCCGTGATCGAACCCTACGGAGCCAGCCACCCCCGCCGCTCGCTGTAGGACCCGACCAGGTTGTGAGCCGTGTGATGGGCGGCCGCCGGAGATCATGCGTCAGGCGGGACGACCCGCGGAGCGTCGGGGCGTGCTGCACACCTGCGGGCGCGAGCCAAGCCAAGTTCGTCGGCGGGTCAGCCCGCTGGGACGTAGGGCACGGGCGCCTACGGGCGTCCGGCCACCGGAGGAGATTTATGGCGGTTGCTCAGCGCTACGTCGGCCAGCCGCAGGGCCGGTCAGGACTGCAGGAAGGCTAGGAGGTCGGCGTTGATCGTCTCGGCCTGGGTGGTCGGCATGCCGTGGGGGAACCCTTCGTACGTTTTCAGCGTTCCGTTCTGGGCGAGCTGCGCGGATAGCGGTCCGGAGTCGGCGTAGGGAACGATCTGGTCGTCGTCACCGTGCATGACGAGGACGGGCACCGTGATCTTCTTGAGGTCCTCGGTGAAATCGGTCTGGGAGAAGGCGACGATGCCGTCGTAGTGGGCCTTCGCCCCGCCCATCATCCCCTGGCGCCACCAGTTCTCGATGATCGCCTCCGAGGGTTCGACGCCGGGGCGGTTGAAGCCGTAGAACGGGCCCGCTGCCAAATCCCGGTAGAACACCGAGCGGTTGGCTGTCAGCTGCGCTTGGAAGCCGTCGAACACGCTCTTGGGCAGGCCGCCCGGGTTGGCTTCGGTCTGCACCATCAGCGGCGGCACCGCGCTGATCAGCACCGCCTTGGCCACACGGCCCTCCCCATGCCGGGCGATGTAGCGCACGACCTCGCCGCCGCCGGTGGAGTGCCCGACGTGGATGGCGTCCTGGAGATCGAGATGCGCCGTGACCGCTGCCAGATCGTCGGCGTAGTGGTCCATGTCGTGACCGTCGCCGATCTGGGCGGAGCGCCCGTGTCCGCGCCGGTCGTGTGCGACAACGCGATACCCGTGCTGCAGGAAGAACAGCATCTGGGTGTCCCAATCGTCGGCTGAAAGTGGCCAGCCGTGGCTGAAGACGATCGGCTGGCCCGAGCCCCAGTCCTTGTAGAAGATCTCCGTGCCATCGGTCGTGGTGATCGTGCCCATGCGCTGCCTCCGCTGGTCCGGCCATTGACGCCGAGAACGCCTGCAACACACCAGCCTAACCCCCGCGCTCGCGGCGCTCCAACGCTCGGTCGCCACGCGGCGCCCCGGGATCGCCATGTAGGCCCCCGCGCGGCTGGATCGACGACACGCCCCAGCGACGACGACCTGAACTCGACGCTCACGCTCCGCACGCCGCACTGAACAGCACGACACGTCGGTCCGGCCGCCCCCGTCCCGGAGTGTCGCAATCGACGACGACCAGCAGCGGGCGCGCGGTCAGGGCCGCAGCGTGCTGTTGACCGACACCACGGGCGGGCGGCGAGCGTGGACGGTGTCGATGATCTCGGCGTTGTCGATGCCTTGCAGCTGGATCCTGCGCCACGAGGCGCTGTGCGAAAGGAGATGACGGACGACAACATCTCATCCGTGTCGACTGGAATGCCGGCCCCGGGCCGATGCAGCGGTTCGGAGAAGCTGGGGGTCCACCTTGGGCGCGGGATCGCGCGCGTCGGGGTGAAGCGGCCCCGACGATGCGACGGCCGGGCGGGACTGCCAGACGCCCGCGTGCGTGCTAGCGAGACCGAAAGGCAGAGTGGAAGCGAACTGGTGTCAGAAGCCCCTCGATTGCAGAGACGACCCGAAACCTGGCGGACATGGGTCGTCGACGGCGACGATGCCGCCCTGATTTACGGCGGCTCGCTCCACGTCTGGGTCATCTACCTGGGCGTGGTGGCCGGCGAGAGACTGCGAGTGCTCGCGGGATGTGCCGTACCGCTATCGCGGTCACAACATCCCCTCGCCGTGGGCGGACACCGGAACAGGCCGAGCCACTGCGCGGCCGGCAACCGCCGCCGCATGACGACAGCATCAAGATCGGCCACCACATGTCCTGCGGAGAGCCGGATGCCCGGGAACGGGCACGTCCGGTTCGGAGGGCGGGTCGGGGAAACGGACCGGCGGTAACGCCGACACCGCGCCCCGGCCCGACCCGGCGAGGTGATGCCGAGGTTGGTGTGTCCAAGCTGGCGCTGAATGACCATAAGCGGGACGCCCTCGCGCGCCATCTCGACGGCGTGGGCGTGGCGGAGCTGGTGCGGCGCGAATCGTCGCCGGACGCCGGCGAGCGCCGCCGTGTGGCGCAGTTGTTCGCGCGCGGCCGCCTGCGACCAGGTGCGGCCACGGGTTGGCCCGGTCAGGATGCAGAACAGCGAGCCGACGGGCAACTCGACGCGGACCGACAGCCACTGCTGTAGTTGCTCCCACGCCCAATCGTCCATGCCGACTTCGCGCCGGCGGCCGCCCTTACCGCGGCGGACGAGGACTGAGCCGCGGCGGGCGTCGAGGTCAGCCTCAATGAGCGCGAGCGCTTCGTGGATGCGCAACCCGGCGCGCCAGAGCAAGACGATCAGCCCGCGCATCCGCAACCCCGTGGGGCGGCGTTCCTGCTCGTGGCGCATGACGGCGACGATCTCCTCGACCGACGGCGGATCGGCGGGATAGCGAACCCCCTTGTTGTGCGGCGGACGTCCGGAGTGGAAGCCCGGCATCGTCGCCGGCGAACGACGACAGCCGGCGGCATCGAGCAGCACCGTGGACATGACGCGCTCCTGACGATCGGGGAACGCTGAGCGTGGCCGCCGCTCGGCATGGAAGGCATAAGCGCGGTAGACCGGCGCCTCACGTGCGCCACCAGGCGGAAGCAGCAGCGCGTGATCAACCCGTGATGGGGTGTTGCGCGGTACCTCGAGAAGTGGTAAGCCGGGGTTTCCATCTCCATCAGCCCGGCGACCGTAGGGGCAGAGAGGACGCATGAGCATGTCTGCATCAGACCGCTTCAGCGAGCTCAGGCAGCGAGTGGAGCAGGGCGAGAGCAACATCAAGGCGGCGGCTTCGGAGGACAGGGCCAAGCTCGAGGCCAAGGCGGATGAGGCGCGCAAGGCCGCCGACGAGCACGCCGCCCAGTTCGCCGCAATGGCCCAGGAAACGACCGAGCAGGCTGAATCTCACTGGAACGAGCTGCAGAGCAGCTGGGATCAGCACATCCAGCACATCCGGCAGCGCATCGAGGAGAAGAAGGCCGAGCACGATGTCGCGAGCGCCGAGCGCGACGCCGAGTGGGCCGAGAGTGACGCCGTCAACGCCGTCGACTTCGCCTTGGCTGCGGTCGAAGAGGCCGAGTACGCCGTGCTGGATGCGGCCCTGGCCAGGGCGAATGCGGACACTATGGCCTCCTCCGCCTAGCTCGACCCCCCGGATCGGCGGGGCGCGGGCTCTGCCGCCTTGGACGAAATCCAGCAGCGACGGTTGCGACCCGGCCATGCGCGCAGCTCGCGCTGCTGCTGGGAGCTGCACGGCTACTACGTCCGCCCGAACACCCCGTCCCGGGCCGGGCGCTAACGATACGGGCAACGGCTTCGACGTCGAGGTTCTCCTGCTTCGCGCAAGTCCCTCGGCCGGTGTCCTTGCGAGCCTGGTGTGCGGACTGACACGTGTGTCCCCGGGCGCGAGCGCACGAGCGGTCAGGGAGCGTGTACCGAACCCACATTCCCGCGGGAGGAAGCATGACCACAGAAACCATCAACGTCTCTGTCGCGCATGAGCCGCGGCTGCTCGGCCAGACCGTCGTCGTGATCGGCGGCAGCGCAGGCATCGGGCTCGAGACTGGCCGCCTCGCCCGCAGCGAGGGCGCCGAGGTCGTCCTCACCGGCCGCAATCCGGAGCGGCTCGAGCAAGCGGCGCGCGAGCTCTCGGCGCGAAGCAGCGCCGCCTTCGACGCCGACGACGCGGCGGGCGTGAAGCGCTTCTTCGACGAGCTGCCCGCGCCGATCGATCACGTGCTCATCGCGGCATACACGCGCAGGTCGTACGGGCCCATGCTCCAAAGCCTCCCCGAGGACGTGGGCCAGGGCATCGGCCGCCGCGTGACGCAGGTCCTCGAGATCGCACGCAACGCGGCCCCCAAGATGCGGCCCGGCGGCACGCTGCTGCTGACGGGCGGCAGCGAGAGGAAACTCGATCGCGCGTCCGGGATAACCCCCGCCGCGTTCGCGGTGCTGCCGCCCTTCACCGCGGCGCTCGCCCTGGAGCTGGCCCCGGTGCGCGTCAACCTCATTCAAGCGGGCTTCGTCGACACCGCGCTGGCGACGTCGTACTTCGCCGACGAGGGAGCAGTCGAGGACAGGCGTGAGGAGCTGCGCGCCACTCTGCCGATCGGGCGCGTCGTCGGACCGGCCGACGTCGCCGCCCTCGCCGTTCACCTCATGACCAACACCGCCGTCACGGGCGCCACCTACGACATCGACGGAGGCCAGCGGCTCATCGCTTGACAGGAATATTCGCGCCGTCGCTGGGCGCGCTCAGGCGGATCGACTCGATGCCGTGACCCGTCACGCGGCACGCCGCCGTGACGGAGTCCGCTGTCGCGATGGACGGAGGCTGTCAGGTAAAGCAGCCAATTCCCGCGTCGCGCGTTTCGGTGGGAGAGAAGGCGGCTCTCGCGCGTGTAACGGATGCCGCTGTCCCACGAGAGCGCCTGCTGACGGGCGCTCAGCATGGTCGTGTCCCACGGGACATTGATGCACCGGAGCACGGAGTGGTTTTCCCGACAGCCTCGACGAATCGCAGCAGTGAGCGCATCCTCGGCGATATGTCCGAGAAAGCCGCCCTTTCCCGGACGCTGGCCCCCGACTGTGAGCCGACGGGTCGGCACCTCGCCGCCCGCGACGACGAATCCCGGGGCGCGTTCCGCGGCTACGAAGCTGTCTCAGAACGCGCGCGGGAGGCGCTGGCCGATGATGTCCATGCGCGAGATGAGATCGCCTTCGATGCGGTGCATGTGCAGGAAATGCCTCGAGAGATCGGCGAGCCATCGAGCGAGCGCACGACCTGACGGATGTAGACAGCGGCCCGGCCATCGTCGAGCTCACTGAAGCTCAGCGGCTCGTCGTGCGTGCGCGTTCGGGTCCACTGCTCGGTCCAGTAGGCGCGCGCCTGCTCCTTGCCATCCAGTCTGCCCGCGCCCTCGGGCCAGTCGACGTCGTCGCTGATCCGGGCCAGCAGTGCCCTCGATGTCCTGGGCGTTGTAGGCCGCGTGGGCCTGCAGTAGGAGGTCTCGGTGGCCCGCTCGGGTGCCGTCCGCCGCCGTCACAAACTCAGCACCAGGTCGCGGACGGCGGCCGGCTGGGACAGGAACGGGTGGTGACCGGCGTCGAGCTCCACGGAGCTGCCTGCCCGACGAGCGAACTCGCGTTGCCGTTCGGCGGGAGTGCCACGGTCCTCGGCGCAGACGACGTACGTCGAAGCCACGTGCTGCCAGACGGCTGACCGCACCGGCTGCTCGAGGACCGCCAGGCTCTGACGGGCCGTCTTGTCTGTGGCCTGTCGCTGAATCTCCGGACCGCAGTCCTGCAAAAACGTCTCGGCCAGGGCGTCCGGGCGGACGGTGAACGTGCCGCCCTCGGGATCGATATCAAGGAACGGGGCGGGCTCTTCGCCGCCGAACGAGGAGAGGCTCTGCCCGACTTCGGGCAGGTAGCTGGACACGAGCAGCAGATGGCGCACGCCGTCGACACCTGTCGCTGCTTCCGCGGTGACGATGCCGCCGTAGCTGTGGGCGACCACGACCGTCGGTTCATCGCTGGCCGTCAGCACTGCCCGGACCGCGGCGACGTCCTCGCTCAGCCCCGGTCCTTGCGCACTGGTCGGCTCACCCGTCTCGCCGCAGCTCGGCAGGGCGGGCGCCTCGCTGGCGACGTCGCGCTCGGCGAGCAGCTCAGCGGTCCGGTGCCACCACCACGAGCCGTCCTTGACGCACGCCCCATGCACGAAGACGACTCTCATCACGACCTCCTCGTCCTGTTCGGATCTCCTGTCGAACGACAGTAGACGAACCAATCGTTACGTGAAAACATGAGGGCGTGGGAAGGCACCCGCAGCCGCACATCAGGCAGCGGCTGCTCGACGTGTGCACCGACTACGCGCTCGAGCACGGGCTTCCCGACCGGCTCGGGCCACTGGCGGCCGCCGCTGGAACCTCGAGCCGGATGCTGATCTACCACTTCGGGACCCGCGACCGCCTGCTCCGCGAGATCCTCGGACGGGCGCGACAGCGCCAGCTCGAGGCGTTCACCGACCTCCTGCGCGTCCGCCCCGAGGAGCGCTACCCGACGACCCTGAGCCACGCCTGGTCCGCGATGACAGGACCGCACGGTCGACCCTACCTGCGCATGTTCAGCCGGCTACACGACACCGCCGGCGAACCACTCTGGCCGGGCTTCCGGCAGACCGCGACCACCGACTGGCTCGCGCCGCTCGAGCAGGGCATGCGCAGCCTCGGCCGGCCCGAGCTGGCCACCGTCGTGCTCGCCGTCATCCGCGGCCTGCTCATCGACCTCGATGCCACCGGCGATGCCGTACGAACCGATCACGCGTTCCACGACTTCCTGACCACTATCGAGAACGCCTGACAGCGTGGCGGAGTCGACGGCGTCGGCTTGGACGGCGACGGTCAGGCCGTCGGACAGGCCACGCCGGACGGGGACACCGTTCTCGATCCGTCGGCCCCGGAACGATCGTGGCAGAAGCCGGCGTTGTCCTTTCGCGCGTCCTGCGGTGCCGACGTCGCGTACCCGCCGGGTAAAGAGCTGAGGCCGCTCGCGGGCGGTCATCGTCAGCGCCTGGGCAACTGGTCTCCAGCGTCTCCTGCGAGGTCCCGCGCCCGGCCCTGTTAGCGGAAGATCTGGCTCTAGCAAGCCATTTCGATCACTCCGATGCGCCAGAAAGGCGCCAGAAAATCAGAATCGCCGGCCAGCTCAACCGGCGCCAGCTGCCCTTGAGGGTGGGGACGCTCGCTCCTGGCGGGGAGCGGGCACAAGCCCCGCGGCAGGTGGCGTCTCTTTGCTGCTGTAAATTCGCCCGCGGCTTAGGTTCCCGGTGGTGGTTAGTCTATGCGGCGCTGACCTCCTCGTCGGTCGTTGGTTGGCTTCCGGCGTGTCTGGTCCGGCGTAGGTGTTGGCGTTCGAGCTGGCTGAATCTGACGCCGTTCTTGGCGTGGGTGATGTACAGGTCAAGCACGGCCCAGACCAAGGTGAGGCAGCTGGTCTCGCCGGGGAAGCGGCCGATCACCTTGGTGCGGCGTTTGACCTCGGCCAGCGAGCGTTCGAGCAGGTTGGTGCTTCGCCATCGGCGGCGGTGTCGTGTCGGGTAGCGCAGGTGCACGACGAGCGCGTCGAGGTCGTCGGCGAGGCACTTGGCGGCGGCGGTGTAGCCGGCGCGGTCGAGCTCGTCGACGAGGCGCTCGAGGCGCTGCTTGCCGTCGCGCTCGTCGGTGGCGTCATCGAGCGCCTGCCAGTAGGCGGAGCGGATGTGTTCACGCTCGCGTTCGGGCAGCTTGGCGAGCAGGTTGCGCACGCGGTGAACGGCGCAGTGCTGGCGGTCCGAGGCGGGCCAGCACTGTTCGACGGCCTTGATCAGTCCCGGCGCGCCGTCGGCGACGACCAGCAGCGGCGCGCCGAGCGCGCGGGCGATCAGATCACGCCCGAGCGCGAGCCAGTCCTCGTGCGACTCGCGCATCCCGAGCATGACCGACAGCAGCACCCGTTCGCCCTGCTCGGTGAAGCCCCAGGCGACCAGGACGCCCTCCTTGGGCCCGTTGGGCCGGACCGGCAGGAAAACCGCGTCCAGAAACAGCGCCGCGACCTGGACCTGGTAGAGGTCGCGGCGCTTGAACTGCTCAAAGCGCTCCCTGAGCTCGGTGCAGATGCGCGAGGCGGTCGTCTTGGAGAGCTTCCCGAGCCCGGCCTTCTCGCACAGCGACTCGATGTCGCGCATCGAGAGGCCGCGCACGAACGCGCCGATCACCATCGCCCGCAGCGGCTCGGTGCGCAGGACCTTTGTGCTGCACGGGAACAGCTTGGAGACGAACGGCTCGGCGGCCTCTCTGACCTGCGGGATCTCGACCCGCAGCTCGCCCTCGAGCGTCTGCACCGTGCGCTGGCGAAAGCCGTTGCGAAGTCCCGAGTCGTAGTTGCGCAGCCCGCGCTGATGCGCCGGCCGGCGCTCATACCTGGCGCGCCCTAACCACGCGTCGAACTCGTCCTCCACAGCGCGCTGGATGATCAGCCGCGCCCCGAGCCTCGCCAGCTCCGACAGCGACTCGCGCGGGGTATCGCCGACCCCGACGGCCAGCAGCTCGTCGATCTGTTCCTCAATCACCGCCGACGGCGGTACGGTACGTCTCACGGCGTAGGTCCTCCTTCAATCGTCTGCCAGGACTTGAGGGAACCTACGCCGTCGCCTTGACGGCGCCGGGGCTATTTACAGCACCTCCGAGACGCGACCCCGCGGCAAGTGAGACGCCTGCCCGTCGTCCGGAGCGACCGCCTGGCCGGACGGCTGGGGACGTCCGCATCCCTGAGAGAGCGAGCGCGGACTCCCGTAAGGCGATCCCTCACTGGGACCGGCGCCGTCGACGGGCCGCCGCGACCTTGGCATCTTCGGCCCCACGGAGGAGCGCTGCCGGGGCGCGGCGCTGATCGGATGAACCGGCTGGCGGGTTGTCCGAGCCGGCTGGCCGCGGAGCCGGTGGTCAGGCTTGCGCCGACAGATCGAGCAGCGCGTCGATTTGGCCGACGGCGGCGGTCATGCCGGCTTCCATGCCCGTGGCAAGCATCTGCTCCATCGCCTCGTCGCTGGCCCACGCCGTGGTGATGGTCATCTGCGTGCCTCCGCCCGCCGGCTCGGAGAGTGCGACGCGGATCACCGCCGTGGGCGTCTCCGGGATCGCGTGGCCGTCGGCGTCCGCGAAGCCGGCGTCGAGCTCGAGGTTGTGCGGCGGGTCGACCGCGCGCACGCGAAACCACCCGCCGTGCCGCTCGCCTTCGGGGCCGGTCATGTAGTAGGTGACGGTGCCGCCCCGCGCCAGGTCGTGCTCCGTCACCGTCGCGGGATACATCGGCGGCCCCCACCAGCGCTCCAACTGGCGCGGATCGCTCCAGACTTGCCAGACGCGGCCGATCGGCGCGTCGAAGCGCGCGGTGACGGTCATGGTCCTGGCGTCTGCGTCCTTGACCACGCTGATCACGGGCACTGCCGCGCTCCTTCGGTCGAATCCGCGAGGAGCTGATCGATGCGGTCGATCCGCCCGCGCCACAGCGCTTCGAGATCGTCGAGCAGGCGATGGGCGCTCCGCAGCGTCGCGACATCGCCGCGCACACGCTGCTCGCGGCCGTGGCGGGTCTTGGTCACGAGGCCCGCCCGCTCCAGCGCCCCGACGTGCTTGTGCACCGCAGCGAAGCTGATCGGATAGCGGCGGGCCAGGTCGGATACCGAGTAGGCGTCGCGCAGCACCACGGCGAGGATGTCGCGGCGCGTGGGATCGGCCAGCGCATGAAAGAGCGCGTCGGCCCGCTCGCTCTCGGCCATATCTACAACCATTCGGTTATAGTACCGCCTCGCGCAGAAGCCAAGACCACATCACTCGAGGAGAACCACACGACCGCCACCGGTAGAGCGAGCTGCGCGACCACGTGCTCGCCGTTCTCGGGAGCTCGGCGATGAGTTTCCCGCCCCCGGCCGGTCGAATCACCCCAGAACACCCCCGAACGGAGGACTCCATGACCGAGCACAGAGTCGGGACGCGCGAGGAGTGGCAGGCCGCTCGTGACGAGCTGGCCAAGCTCGAGGCCGAGCACGCCGAGCTGACGCAGAAGGTCACCGAGAAGCGGCGGCAGCTGCCGTGGGTCCCGGTGGAGAAGGAGTACGAATTCGACACGGAGGACGGCAAGAAGACGCTCGCCGAGCTCTTCGAGGGCCGCTCGCAGCTCCTCGCGTACAACATCATGTACGGCCCCGACTACGAGATCGGCGCGTGCCCCGGCTGCACGAGCCTGGGCGACGAACTCGACGGGCCGCGAATCCACCTGAATCACCAGGACGTCACGCTGATCGCCTTCTCGCGCGCGCCGATCGACCGGCTGAGCGCCTACAAGCAGCGGATGGGATGGAAGTTCCCCTACGTCTCGACGCATGGGAGCGACTTCCCGTTCGACTTCGGGCTCGCGCTCACCCCGGAGCAGGCCAAGGAGATCCCGCAGGTGCAGGAGATGCTCCAGGATCCGCCCCCGTTCCTCCAGGAGTGGTCGAAGCAGGTCGGCGCGAAGCTCGAGGACGGCCTTCGGGAGGCGCCCAGCTGGATCGCCTTCGCGCGCGAGAACGGGACCATCCACCACACCTACACGGTGACGGCGCCCGACCCGTTCGTCGCGCCCTACCACTCGTTCCTGCTCCGGCGCACGCCGAAGGAGCCGGACGAGCTGAGCGTCCAGCGCAAGGACGAGTACCCCGAGAAGGTGCAGTGACCGCAGCTGCCCTTCGCCGGCCAGGAGGCGCCGAGCTGCGGCTCGGCGCCATCCTGCTCGCGGTCACCGCCGCCGCGTGGGCGCTGACCGCCGACCGCATGGCCGGCATGGACGCCGGCCCGGGCGCCGAGCTCGGCGGGCTCGGCTGGTTCGCGGTCAGCTGGCTGGTCATGATGGCCGCGATGATGCTCCCGGCGCTCGCGCCGATGGTGGTGGAGCACGGGCGCCGCGCGGCGCACGCGGGCGCTCCCGCGCTCTTCGCCGCCGGCTACCTGGCGACCTGGCTGGCCGCGGGTCTGGTCGGCTACGCGGCCATCGAGGGCGTGCGCTCGCTGGACCCGGGCTTCCTGGCCTGGGACGAGGCCGGCCGCTACGTGGCGGCCGGGGCGATCGC
The DNA here is from genome assembly GCA_046726915.1 of Actinomycetota bacterium. Classification (GTDB taxonomy): domain Bacteria; phylum Actinomycetota; class Thermoleophilia; order Solirubrobacterales; family Thermoleophilaceae; genus JACVRW01. The sequence goes on along the minus strand of JBKPBS010000086.1, from coordinate 1,074 downwards.
CGCCGCCGGCCTCTACCAGCTGAGCGCGCCGAAGGGCGTGTGCCTGCGCCGCTGCCGCGAGCGCGCGGCGTTCCTGCGCGACCGCTGGCGCCCGGGTCGGCTCGGCGCGCTGCGGATGGGCGTCGAGCACGGCGGCTGGTGCGTCGGCTGCAGTTGGGCGCTGATGGCGGCGCTGCTCGCGCTCGGCGTGATGAGCCTGACCTGGATGGCGCTAGTGGCCGTGCTGATCGCGGCCGAGCGGGTGCTGCCGCGCGGCGTGCGCCTCGGCGTGGCGCTGGTGCTCGTCGTGCTCGGGGCCTGGGTCGCGCTCGCACCCGGCGACGTGCCCGGGCTCACCGTCCCGCACTCGGCGCCGACGGGCGGGATGGAGTCGATGCGCTAGGCATCGTCGACCACCGCAGGCCGTCCAGCGCGCGCGGCCGAGCGCCGGGCGCAGCGCGGCCGGCGGCGGCAGCACGGTCACCGACACGGCTGGCCAGACGGCGTCGACGACGTCGGGCAGCGCGCCACGGAGCGCTCCTCGAGGCGACGCCCCGCAGGTCGAGCAAGCGCCGCGGGCGCGCCGTCCCGGCCGGCCAGCTCCAGCTCGGCCTCGACGCCAAGCAGCGCCGGGATGGTCGTCGCTGCGCTCACGGGCCGACGGAACGGTGCGCATGCGCGTGGCCTTCCGCTGTTACCTGGCGCAGCGGGCGCGATGACCGAGGGGCTCGGTGCCGGATCCGGTCCCGACCACCGACGACCAACCAACAAGAGAGGACGACGACCGATGAAGCTGACGACCTCCACGCAGGTCTCCGTCGATGGCGTGATGCAGGCAAACGGCGGGCGAGATGAGAAGCTCGACCCCGGAATGGAGCGCGGAGGATGGGCCAGGCCGCTGTTCGATGACGAGGCCATGACGTTCGTCCAGCAGGTCTACCAGCGCGCCGACGCGTTCCTGTTCGGCCGGCGCACCTACGAGCTCTTCGCCGGCTACTGGGGCGTGAGGGAGGATCTGGAGGACCCCATCGTCGGTGCCTTGAACACGAAGCCCAAGTACGTCGCGTCGAACACCCTCACCGACCCGCAATGGGC
>JBKPBS010000085.1:0-22060 GCA_046726915.1 Actinomycetota bacterium | reverse complement strand
GCGCGCAGGATGCCGAAGTAGATCGCCGGGAAGTAGGGGACGTTCGGCATCATCAGGCCCACCCGGTCGCCCGCCTCGAGGCCCTTCGACTTCAGCAGCGCCGCCACCCTGGCGCTGCCCTCGTCGAGCATCGAGTAGCTCAGCTCGATGTCGTCCAGCTTGAACGCGGTCTGGTCGGGAAGCTTCTCCGCGGTGTCCGTAAGGATCGTCGCCAGGTTCTCGCTCATACCCGCTCCCTCAGTCGCTGCGCAAAGCCTAAAGGGGTCAGACCCCTTGAGGGTTGGTCGAGGGTTAGGCGATCGGCGGGGCGGGCCAGCGACGGGCGCCGAGCTCCCGGGACACGCCGCGCGCCGCTTCGGCCACAGCGCCCGAGATTCCGCGGGCGGGGCCGCGCGGGAGTATCCGATCGGTGTCGCCGACCACGCCGATGCTGCCCACGGCATGGCCGGAATGGTCGAAGATCGCGCCGGCCACGCTCGACTCGCCGAGCACGGCCTCGTCGCGCTCGCGCGCGATGCCGCTCTCGCGCGCGGAGGTGAGCTCCTTGCGGAGCGCGGCGGGGGTCAGCGTCCGGCTCGTGAGCTTCGCCGGCGCCTCCGCGAGCAGGTCGTCGAGCAGCTCGCCGGGCGCGAACGCGAGGATCGCCTTGCCGAGCGCGCTGGCGTGCACCGGCAGCTCGGCACCCACCTCGAGGATCTGAAGCGTGGTGTCCGGCCGGAACACGTGATGGACGACGACGACGGTCGCACCGTGCATGACGCCGACCCGCACGGCGGCGTCGGCGCGTTCCGCCAGGCGCTCCGCGTGCACGATCGAGCGGCCGCGGAGCTCGTTGAGGTCGAGGAAGGAGTTGCCGAGCTGAAGCAACCCCGCACCGAGCTGGTACTTGTCGGAGTCGCGGTCCTGCTCAACGAACCCGTGCGCAAGCAGCGTCTGAAGCAGCCCGTGAACGGTCGGGCGGGAAAGCTGAAGCCGGTCGGCGAGCTCGCTTACCCCGAGGCGCCGCGGCCCGGCGGCGAGCGCCTTGAGTATGCGTGCCGCGCGGTCGACGGACTGGATGGTCCCTCGTTTTGCTGCCCGTTTACGATTCGATATTGTCGAATCCACTTCGATAGTGTAGATTAGCTCGGCGACGGACGAAGGAGGAGAGGGCCGTGGTTGGGATCGTAGTGGTATCGCACAGCGCGGATCTTGCGGCGGGGCTGACGGCACTTGCATCGCAGATGGCAGGCCCGGACGTGCGCATCGAGCCCGCCGGCGGCCTGCCGGACGGCAGCCTCGGCACCGACGAGGACCGCGTCCGCGCCGCGATTCGAGCGGCCGACCAGGGATCCGGAGTTGTGGTCCTCGGCGATCTCGGGAGCGCGATCCTCACGGTCAGGCACGTGCTGGAGCGCCACGCCAACGGCCACGTGCGGCTGGTGGACGCGCCGATCGTCGAGGGCACGGTGGCAGCCGCGGTCACCGCTTCCGCGAACATGCCGCTCGACGATGTCGCTCGATCCGCGGAGGAAGCGCGTGGCGCAGGCAAGCTCTGAGGCGGTCTTCGTGACGCTGCCGGCCTGCGTGGACCTCCACGCACGACCCGCCGCCGACTTCGTCCGGACCGCGATGAGCTTCGCTGCCGATCTCCAGGTGGCCGCGGGCGAGCGCGAGGTGAACGCGAAGAGTCTCCTGTCCGTCCTCGCGCTGGGCGCCAAGGGCGGAACCGAGCTGCGGCTCACCGCTACGGGCGAGGACGCCGGGACGGCACTTGAAGCCTTGAGCGCACGGGTCGCGACGCTGAGCGACTAGACGGAGGCCCGGATCGTGCACGAGGGCTCCTCCGTCGCCGGCATCTACACGGCGAGCGGGTGCGCCAGCCGCTCGACCTCCGCGGCGTCGCTCGCCCCGAGCGCCTGACGCGCCAGCTGCGCGGCCTCGGAGTGGTCGAGCGCCCGGATCCAGGCGCGGACCGTGCCGACCCGCGCGGCGCCGACGCTCAGCTCGTCCGCCCCAAGACCCACGAGCAGCGGCACGGTGAGCGGGTCCGAGGCCGCCTCGCCACATACCTCGAGCGGGATCCCCGCGTCGGCCGCCGCGCGCGCGGCGGCGGCGATGTGGCGCAGAACGCGGGGATCGTGCGCGGGTGCCTCGCCGTGGGCGAAGCGGTCGGTCCCCAGCGTCGCGTGGGTCAGGTCGTTGGTCCCGATGCTCAGGAAGTCGCACTCCACGGCGATCTCGTGTGCCGCGGAAGCCGCCTCGGGCAGCTCGATCATCGCGCCGAGGCTCAGGTCGGGACCGAGACTGGCGAGGATCGCCCGGGTCAGGCTGACGTCGGCGACGCCGCGGACCAGCGGAAGCAGCACGCGCAGCTCGGTGCCGCCCGCAACATCCGCGATCGCCGCGAGCTGTGCCCGGAGCGCGCCCGGGTGAGCGAGGAGCAACTCGATCCCGCGGCGCGGCTCGCCGCGCAGGAAGGGCGGAACCTTGTCGCCGCCGAAATCGAGCACCCGCACGGTGGCCGTGGAGCCGTGGAGGCCGGCGAGGATCGGTTCGAGCATCCGCACGTGATCGGCCCTGGAGGGCCAGGCCGGGGCGTCCAGGAAGGCCAGCTCCGTGCGGATCAGCCCGGCGCCCTCCGCACCTGCGGACAGGCCCGCCGCGACCTCGGCGGAGGTGGCCGCGTTCACGAGCACCCGGACCCGCCGGCCGTCCGCCGTCACGGCCGGCAGGGCACGGTCGGCCCGCTCCTTCGCGCGCGTGTGCGCGCGTGCGCGAGAAGCTTCCTCAGCCAGCTCAAGCCGCTCGGGGGAGGCGCCCACCACAACCTCGCCCTCGCCTCCGTCGACGACGAGCGCCACGCCCGTGGCGACATTCAGCAGCTCGTCTCCCGCCTGGACCGCCATGGGGATCCCAAGCGAGCGCGCAACGATCGCGGCGTGGGCGGTGACCGCGCCGCCGGACAGCGCTATGCCCGCCGCCTGGTCGCCGTGCTCGGCGACGTCCGCGGGCCCTAGGTCCTCCGCCACGAGAATGAACGCCGAGCCGTTTCGGCGCGTCTCGTCCGTCGCTCCGGCCGCGATGCGGGCCGCCCGGCGGCCAAGCGAGCGCACGTCGCCGGCGCGCGCGGCAAGCACGGCGTCAGGCAGCGACTCGATGACGTGCGCGTGCTCCTCCGTGGCCTCGAGCAGCGCGATGGCCGCGGGTGCGCGCCGCTCGAGCACGGCCGCGGTCACCGCGGCCTCCAGCACGGGGTCGGCGGCCATCAGCGCGCCGGTCTCGACGATCTCGGCGTCGTTATCTCGTCCGCTCTCGCGCAGGCCCGCCGCAATGCCCTGAAGCTCCGATGCCGCCTCCCGAAGGGCGCTGCATGCGCGCTCCGCCTCGGGCTGGAGCTCAGCCTCCGGGACTGGCTCGCGCGCGGATGCCCCGGAGGGATGAAAGAGCACCCGCGCGTGCCCGGCCGCGAGCCCGGGCGACGCTGGAGCGCCGCGCAGGACCCGCTCGCTCATCAGCTCTCCCGCTCGACCGCCCGCTGGAGCGCGGCCATGATGAGCGCTGCCGAGGTCGCGCCCGGGTCCTGGTGTCCGATCGAGCGCTCCCCGAGGTAGGAGGCGCGGCCCTTGCGCGCCTGGAGCGGCACGGTGGCGCGCGCCCCGTCCTCGGCCGCCGCGGTGGCCGACGCGAGCGCACCCTCGAGGGGCTCACCCGCGTCGAGCGACGCTGCGAGCGCGTCGATGGCGGGGCCGAGCGCGTCAACCATCGTCTTGTCGCCGGGTTGGGCGGCGCCGAGCTCCACCACGCCCTCGAGCGCGGCACGGAGAGCGGCGAGCAGATCCTGCCCGTCGAACTCCTCGGCGTCGCCCAGCGCGCGGCCCGCGCGGCGGAACGCAGTCCCCCACAGCGGGCCGCTCGCTCCCCCCACGGTCGACACGAGCGTCTTTCCGGCCAGGGTGAGGAGCTTCCCGGGTGGGACCGCTCCGTCCTGTGCCGCAAGCGCCTTGCCGACCGCGTCGAAGCCACGGTCCATGTTCACGCCGTGGTCGCCGTCGCCGATCGCGGCGTCCAGCTGAGTCAGGTAGTCGCGCCGATCCTTGACGGACTCCGCGATCGTGGCCATCCAGGCGTGGATTGTCGTGGTGCGCACCGCGGCTCCTGCGATCACCGGTTCACGCCCCCCAGCGGAGCGCGGGGGTGTGGACGGGAGCATCCCACAGCGCGGTGAGCTCGTCATCGAGCTCGAGCAGCGTGAGCGACGCTCCCGCCATCTCGAGCGAGGTGATGTAGCTGCCAACCAGACGGCGCTCCGGCCGCAGCCCGCGATCGCGCAGCCGCCGCTCGATCTCCCCGTACAGCAGGTAGAGCTCGAGCTGCGGGGTGCCGCCCATGCCGTTGACGAACGGCAGGACCGCCGCTCCGTCGCCCGGCGCCAGGTCAGTGACCACGGCCTCGATCATGAGCTCCGCGATCTCGCCGGCGCTCCCGAGCGGCCGGCGCTCGCGCCCCGGCTCGCCGTGGATCCCGATGCCCACCTCCATCTCGCCGTCCGGCAGGTCGAAGATCGGCGACCCGGCTGAGGGCGGGATGCAGGAGGAGAGCGCCACACCGTAGGAGCGCGCCTTCTCGTTCACGCGCCGTGCGAGCCCGGCCACGGATGCGAGGTCGTCCCCGCGCTCCGCCGCGGCACCGGCGATCTTCTCGGCGAGCACGGTCGCGCCGACGCCGCGGCGGCCCGCGGTGTAGAGCGAGTCCTGCACCGCCACATCGTCGTCGATCAGCACGGACTCGACCTGGATGCCTTCGTCCTCCGCGTCCTCGGCCGCGAGCTTGAAGTTCATCACGTCGCCCGTGTAGTTCTTGACGATGTGCACGACGCCCTTGCCGGTGTCAACCGCCTTCGTCGCGGCCAGCATCTGCTCGGGCACCGGCGAGGTGAAGACCTCGCCGGGACACGCGGCGTCCAGCATCCCGACGCCCACGAACCCGCCGTGCATCGGCTCGTGGCCCGAGCCGCCGCCTGAGACGAGGCCGACCTTGTCGGCCGGCGGATTGGCCCGGACCAGGATCTGGGCGTCCGCGTCGTACCGCACCAGGTCGGCGTGCGCCGCGGCGAGTCCGGCCAGGGACTCCTTCACCACCTCCGCGGGGTCGTTCAGGAGCTTCTTCATTGGTGTGGCGACAGTAGCCATCTGTGGTCCTCTCTACTTCGCCGCGAGGGCTTCGACGGGGTCGGGATGCGTGACGGCTTCCTTGATCGGCCGCGCGACCTTCCGCGGCGTGGCAAGGAAGTCGTAGGCGAACGCCGCAGCGGCGGCTCCCGCCAGGCCCGGCAGCACGTACACCGGGATGATCTGGTTCCAGTGCGTGGTGCCGCCGCCGATCGCCAGGACGAGCTCCGGCCCGAAGGCGCGGGCCGGGTTCAGCGACGCCGCGGTGATCGGGCCGACGACCATGATGATCGCCACGACCACGCCGCCGATCACGATGCCGGCGAAGTCGCCCGGCGAGCGCGCGTCGACGATTCCGAGGATCGCGAACATGAGGATGGCGGTCCCGATGAACTCGGCGAAGATCGCCGCGCCCCAGGAGTAGGTGTCCTGGTTGAACGACGCCGCGCCGAGACCCATGTCGATGCCGGTCTGGGTGAACAGCGCCCAGATGCCCAGCGCGCCGAGCGAGCCGCCCACGAGCTGAGCACCCCAGTAGTGGGGCACCTCGCGCCACGGGAAGCGCTTGGTCGCCGCGAGCGCGAAGGTCACGGCCGGGTTGATGTGACAACCCGAGACCTTGCCGATCGCGTACACGAGCGCGGTGATGACGAGCCCGAAGGCGAACGAGATGCCGAGTAGGTCCGAGCCGTCGATGGCGGGCACCTTGTCGCCGGCCAGGACAAGCGTCGCGACGACGGAGCCCGGGCCTACGAGCACGAGCAGGGCGGTCCCCAGAGTCTCTGCAAGAACTCGCTGGGACAGGGTGTGCTCTTCCACTTCTCCTCCTCTCGCGTCCGATCTGGATTCGATAATGTCGAACGCTGTTTCGGGAAACCTACCCGGGCCTCGCACTCGTGTCAAGTGCCTCGAAGGGGTCAGACCCCTTGAGTCGCTCCCACTCAAGGGGTCTGACCCCTTGAGTCGCGCCCGCTTAAGGGGTCTGACCCCTTTAGTGGAGGCCGGGCAGGGCGCTGCTGACGTCGCGGGCGGCGTCGAAGAGCGGATCCGGCATCAGGCCGAGGAAGATCGTCGCGGCCGCACAGATGACCGCCACCGCCACCACCTCGGGCTGCGCGAACGCGTCGGCCTCGGGCGACCAGCCCGCGACCGGGCGCACGTGCCGCGGCGGCACGCTCGGCAGCTCGACCTCGTAGCGGCCCATCCACATGACCGCGATCACGCGCAGGTAGTAGGCGAGCGACAGGACCGACCCGATCACGATTGCGATGCCGAGCCAGGTGTAGTCACCGGAGACGGACGCGTCGATCAAATAGAACTTGCCGATGAAGCCGCCGGTGGCCGGGAAGCCTGCCAGCGACAGCATGGCGATCGTCATCGGCCACGCCAGCCAGGGCGCTGCCTGGCCGAGGTTCTCGAACGAGCGCAGGTCGTCGCCGAACTCGGTGACGCGCTCGCGGGCCACGACGACCGCGAACGCCGCCACGTTCATGAGCAGGTAGACGGCCAGGTAGAACGCGGTGGCGCGCACCCCCAGCTCGGTGGCCACCACCACGCCGGCGAGCAGGTAGCCGGCCTGCGCCACGCTCGACCACGCAAGCATCCGCTTAAGCGAGCGCTGCGCCAGCGCGCCGACGTTCCCGATCACGATCGTCGTCGCCGCGAGGACCGCGAGCGCCGGCCCCCAGTCGAGCTGGGACAGCCCGAGCGCATGGTCGAACAGGCGGATCAGGATCGCGAACGCGGCGGCCTTGGTCGCGACCGCCATGAAGGTGGTGATCGGGGTGGGTGCGCCCTCGTAGACGTCGGGGGTCCACTGGTGGAACGGCGCGACCGAGGCCTTGAACGCGAGCCCGGTCGCGGCAAGCCCGATTCCGGTGAGGAGGAGCGGGTCCGAGGTGCTCAGCTCGTCGCTCGCGAGCGCGGCCGAGATGCCGTCGAAGCGGAGCGCGCCGGTGGCGCCGTAGATCAGCGCCAGCCCGTAGAGGAGCGTGGCGGAGCCGACCGAGCCCACCACCAAGTACTTGAGCCCGGACTCGAGCGAGGTGCGCCGGTGCAGGTGCGTCGCGCAGAGCACATACAGCGGGATCGAGAGCAGCTCGAAGCCGATGAAGAGCGTCATCAGGCTCTCGGCCTCGGCGAGCACGACCATCCCGGCGATCGAGCCGAGCAGCAGCGAGTAGTACTCGCCGTGGCCCGCCTCGAGCGCGGCGGTCGAGCGCAGCGACAGCGCGATCGTGACCAGGCCGGCGACGTAGAACAGCATCGAGATGCCGAGCGAGAGCGCATCGACGCCCAGCGCGCCCTCGACGATCGGCTCGCGGTTGCCGGGCTCCCAGATCCAGATCGTGAGCCCGATCGCGGTGAGCAGCGTGACCGCGGCCAGGGCCGGCACCACCGCCCGCCTGACGAAGGACGAGCGGAACAGCCCGGCCATCAGGACGATCACCGATCCGCCCGCGAGCGCGAAGATCGGCGACAGCTCCTTGTAGTCGATGACCGGAGCCTTGACGCTCTGGGCTGCGGCGAGGAGCGAGCTCATCGGATCACCGCCGCCTCCTGCGCGCCGCCCACCCTCGCGATCGCAGCGGTCGTGTCGTGCTCGGTCCGGTGCACCACGAAGTGCGGGTACACGCCGAGCGCGACCACGATCGCCACTAGTGGCGCCACCGCCGCGAGGTTCACCCGGTCGATCTCACGGGACTCCACGAGCGCCCCTACGCGGCCGTGCATCGTCCCCTGGTAGAGCCGGATCATGTAGACCGCCGCGAGCACCACTCCGGCAGAGGCGACCAGGCCGTAGACGAGCTTGTCCTCGAAGGTCCCGAACAGGATCAGGATCTCGCCGATGAAGTTGCCGGAGCCCGGCATGGCGAGCGTCGCGAACGCGGTTACAAGGAAGAGCCCAGCGAGCACGGGTGCCCTGAACGCCATGCCGCCGAGCTCGGTGAGCGACTCGCTCCCGCGCGCCCGCAGCGCGATCACGCCCACGATCAAAAAGAGCGCCGCCGTCACGAGCCCGTGGTTCAGCATCTGGAAGAGCGCGCCCTGGGCGCCCTTCTCCTCGAACGCGAAGATCCCCAGCACGATGAAGCCGAGCTGGGCGATCGAGGAATAGGCCAGGACGAGCCGGATGTTGTCCTGCGAGAAGGCCAGCACCGACCCGTACAGGATCGAGAAGACCGCCAGGATGATGAAGAGCTCCTGCCAGTACCCGGCGCCGTCCGGCATCACCGGCAGCACGATCCGCAGGAACGCGTACACGCCGACCTTGGACAGCACTCCGGAGAGGAGCGCCAGCACCGGGATCGAGGTCGCGCGGTAGGTGTCCGGCACCCAGCCGTGCAGCGGGAAGAGCGGCGCCTTGACGAAGAACGCGAGCGCGAACAGCAGCACGATCCAGTGCTGCGACCCCTCGGGCACCGAGCGCTGCTGCAGCTCAGCGATCGAGAACGAGATGTCGCCGCCGTCGGGCGTCGCGAGCACGCCAAGAGCGATCGCCGCGGCCATCATCAGCAGCGAGCCCGACAGCGTGTAGATCACGAACTTGGTGGTGGCGCGCACGCGGTCGCCGCTGCCCCAGCCGCCGATCAGGAAGTAGAACGGCACCAGCATCAGGTCGAAGAAGACGATGAACAGCGCGAGGTCCTGCGCCATGAAGGCGCCCAGCACGGCCGTCTCGGCGAGCGCCAGGTTGAAGAAGAAGAGCCGCGGCCGGTCGACCTCCGTAAAGGCCGCCACCAGCGTGCACGGCACCCACGCGATCGCGGTGAGCGCGATCATGAACAGGTTGATGCCGTCGACTCCGAGCGAGTAGCGGATGCCGAGCTCGGAGATCCACTCGTCGTCGGTGATGTACTGGAGCCCGCCGGCCGAGTCGAAGTCCGCCAGTATCACGATCACGTAGGCGAGCACCGCGACGGCCCCCGCGAGCGCGCCCCAGCGCGCCCACCAGGCCGGCAGCACGGCGCCGAGCAGGCCCATGGCCAGCGGCAGGAACAGGACTATCGACAGGTGGATCGTCACGAGCTGTTGATGAGGAAGTAGAGGGTGAGCCCGGCCACGCCGAGCAGGAGGAGGAGCGCGTAGGCGCGCAGGTACCCGGTCTGGATCGCGCGCGCGAACGTCGTGCCCACGCGGACGATCCCGGTGGCGCCGCCGACGATCGTGCCCTGGACGAAGTCGGTCTCGATGACGCGCCGGCCGAACCCGCCGGCGGTCGCGGCCGGCCGCACGAACAGCGCCTCGTACAGCTCGTCGAAGTACCACTTGTTCACGAGGAAGCCGTGCAGGCGGGGGAGCCGCTCACGGATGCGCGTGGCCGTGCCCGGCTCGCGCACGTAGACCCACCACGCGAGCCCGATTCCGAGGATGGCGATCACCGCGCCCGCGACCAGCCCCAGGACCTCGGCGCCGTCGCTGGGCGCCGTGTCGCGGAAGCGCGAGTCCTCGAAGGTCGGCTCGAGGAACTTCTCGATCACGTCGGTGAGACCGGGCACCGCGAGGTAGCCGCCCACCAGGGCAAGCACGGCAAGCGTCCCCATTGCCGCCTTCATTGGCCAGGCGCGCTCGGCCACGTGGTGCTCCGGGCCCGGGAAGCCCACGTCCGTGTCCTCGGCCTCGCCCGTCATCGGGTTCATCGGCTCGCCATGGGCCATGTGGCCGCCCTCCAGCTCGACTGCCTCGGGCACCGGATCGCCGTAGAAGACCCGGAACACCATCCGGAACGAGTAGAACGCCGTGAGGAACGCGCCGAGGTAGCCGAGGATCCCGAGCACCGCATAGCCGCCGCCGCGGTTGAGCTCGAAGGCGATGATCTCGTCCTTCGAGAAGAACCCCGCCGTGAACGGGAAGCCCGCCAGCGCAAGCGCGCCGATCGCGAACGTGATGAACGTGAACGGCATCGCACGCCTGAAGCCACCCATGCGGTCCATGTCCTGGACTCCGGCCATCGCTCCGATCACCGAGCCCGCCCCCATGAACAGCAGCGCCTTGAAGAAGGCGTGCGTCATCAGGTGGAAAAGTCCCGCCCCGTACGCGGCAATCGAGACTCCCATGACCATGTAGCCGATCTGCGAGATCGTGGAGTACGCGATCACGCGCTTCAGGTCGGTGACCGCGAGCGCAACGGTGCCCGCGAACAGGAGCGTCGCGCAGCCGATGATCGCCCCCACGTCCGCCGCCGTGGGCGCCAGCTCGAAGAGCGGGTGCATGCGCGCGATCAGGTAGACGCCGGCCGTGACCATCGTGGCGGCGTGGATCAGGGCCGAGACCGGCGTCGGGCCCTCCATGGCGTCCGGGAGCCAGGTGTGGAGCGGCAGCTGCGCCGACTTCGCGAACGCACCCACCAGTAATAGGAGGCAGGCGGCGACGAGCGTCCCGTCGTTGCGGGCAAACGAGTCGCCGGCCTGGTCGAAGACGGGCAGGAAGTCGAGCGAGCCGACGTTGTCGAGGATCAGGAAGGTCGCGACCACCAGCCCGACGTCGCCGATCACGTTGATCACGAAGGCCTTGATCCCGGCGCTGACGGCCGTGTTGCGCCGGTACCAGTACGAGATCAGGAGGTACGACGCGGCGCCCACGAACGCCCACCCGATGATGAGGATCACGAAGTTCGCAGCGAGGACCAGCAGCAGCATCGAGAAGACGAAGTAGTTCAGGTAGGCGAAATAGCGCGCGTAGCCGCGGTCGCTGCCCATGTAGGCCACCGAGTAGAGGTGGATTAGGAACGACACGCCGCTCACCACGAGGCACATGAACACCGACAGCGGGTCGACCAGGATCGCGAGGTCGGCCTTGAAGTCGGCGGTGGCGGCGTAGGTCCAGACGCTGTCCACCAGCTGGCGGTCCTCCTCGGCGTGGTCGAGCAGCTCGATCAGCGCACCGATCGAGGAGAGGAAGGCGAGGAAGATCGCGGATGTGGCGATCCAGCCCGGCAGCCGGCCTGGCAGCACGCTCCAGCCGAACGTCACGATCAGGGTGCCCGCGACCGGGAACGCGAGCACGAGCCAACCGTAAGTGGTGGCGCTCACCCGCGAAGCTCCGACATTTCGTCAATGTCGATGGGGAGCCGGTTGCGGTACATCGCGACGATGATCCCGAGGCCGATCACGACCTCACACGCCGCAATCACCATCACGATCAGCGCGAAGACCTGACCCGCCTCGCCGCCGTGCATCCGCGAGAACGCGACCAGCGCCAGGTTGCCCGCGTTCAACATCAGCTCGAGACAGAGCAGCACCACGAGCGGGTTGCGGCGTGAGATCACCCCGGCCACCCCGATCGCGAAGATGAACGCGGACAGGACCAGGTACCAGGTGATGTCCACTTAGTGGTCCCCTCTGTGGCCCCGGTATCCGGATGCCGAGCGAAAACCGAGCTGGGCAAGGACGCAGGGAGGCTTCGTGCATGAAATGCACGGGGCCGACCGAGGACGCAGACCGGCGAAGGTTTGCAGCCGGCAGACGGGTGCCGGGGTCGCGGAGGGGGCCACTTAAACGCGGACCTCGAGCGTCTCGGTCGGCGCTTCGTCGCGGCCGCGCATCGGACCGGCGCCCTCGTCCTCGAGCCCGCGGCGGCGGCGCGCCAGCACCACCGCGCCCACCGCGGCCACGAGCAGCAGGAACGACGCCGCTTCGAACGGCACCAGGAAGTCCGTCAGGAGCAGCTCGCCGATCTGGCCGGGAGAGCCGAAGCCGGGCCCTACGTCGGCGCCACGCGTGTCGAGCGCCTCGAGACCGCTCGAGATGAACGCGATGCAGAGCTCAACCGCCAGTGCGAGCGCGAACACGGGCCCGAACATCGCGACGCCGCCGCCCTCGGGGCGGAGCGGCTCGTCGGCGCCGCCGATGTAGGCCACCACGAAGATGTAGAGCACCATCACCGCACCGGCGTAGACCACTACCTGCGCCGCGGCGAGGAACTCGGCGTTCAGCAGCAGGAACAGCACCGCGAGGCCGAGCAGGTGGCACACCAGCGAGAGCACGCTGTAGAAGGGGTTCTGAAGCAGGACCACGCCGAGTGCCCCGGCAAGGGCGCCGATGGCGGCGATGAAGAAGATGACGTCCTCGAACCACATGGCCGCGCGCTATTCCCCCGCGCGCCTGAGCGGGGTGTGCTCGGGCGGGTCGGCGAGCAGCATCTCCTTCGTGAAGATCAGATCGCTGCGGCTGTAGTCGGCGAGCTCGTAGTCGTTGCCCATCGTGATCGCGTCGAACGGGCAGGCGAGCTCGCAGTAGCCGCAGAAGATGCAGCGCGTCATGTTGATCTCGTAGACCGCGGCATAACGCTCGCCGGCCGACACCTGGTTGTCCGGGGTGTTCTCGGCGGCCACGACGCGGATGCAATTCGCGGGGCAGGCCGCCGCGCAGAGCGAGCAGCCCACGCACTTCTCGAGGCCGGTGTCCTCGAAGCGCTGCAGCTTGTGGCGGCCGCGGAAGCGCGGGTATACCGGGGTCTTCTCCTCGGGGTACTGGATGGTGTGATGGCCCTCGGCCAGCCGGCCGAAGGTGGTGCGCAGGCCGCGGAGCGTCTCGCCGAAGGCGCGGTAGGCGCCGCCGAGGCCGCCGGGCTCGGGGCCGCGCTCGACCTGGACCACGTCATCTTCCCAAGCGAATGGAGTCACCAGATCCACCAACTCTCGTCATCGAGGACAACCACGGTTGCCGTTACCAGGACGTTCACCGTGGCGAGCGGCAGCAGGATCTTCCAGCCGAATGACATCAGCTGGTCGTAGCGCAGGCGCGGCAGCGAGGCGCGGATCCAGATGAAGAAGCCCACGCCGAGCATGAGCTTCAGAAACATCCAGAGCGGTCCGAGCGCGTCCGGCCCCGGGCCGTGCCAGCCGCCGAGGAAGCAGGCGGCGGCGATGCCGGAGATGATCACGACCTCGATGTACTCGGCCATGAAGAACGAGCCGAAGCGCATCCCGCCGAACTCGGTGTTGTAGCCCGACACGATCTCCGCGTCCGCCTCCGGGAGGTCGAACGGGGCACGCGCGGTCTCCGCGAAGCCGGCCACGAGGAAGATGCAGAAGCCCACGAACTGCGGAACGACGTACCAGATGTCGTCCTGCCCGTTGACGATGTCGACGAGCGACAGCGAACCCGCGGTCATCGCCACGCCGAGCAGCGACAAGCCGAGCGCCACCTCGTAGGAGATGAGCTGCGCGGCAGAGCGCATGGCGCCCAGGAACGAGTACTTCGAGCCGGAAGACCAGCCGCCGAGCATCAACCCGTAGAACGCGAGCGAGCCGAAGGCGAGGAAGTAGAGGAGGCCGATCGAGACGTCGATGCCGTAGAGGCCGAAGCTGCCGCCCCAGGCGCCCGGCGGCCCCCAGGGAATGATCGCGAGCGTCGCGACCGCGGTCACGATCGAGATCACCGGTGCGATGGCCATCATCCACGGCACCGCGGTCTCGGGGGTGGAGGCCTCTTTGGAGAGCAGCTTGAGCACGTCCGCCGCCGGCTGGAGAAGCCCGCGGAAGCCAACGCGGTTCGGGCCGAGGCGCGACTGGAAGCGCCCGAGCAGCTTGCGCTCGATCCACAGGATGATCGGCACGATCCCGAGCACGAAGGCGAAGATCACGATCGGCTTCGCGATCAGGACGAGCGTGCTCTCGAGCGCGATGACCATCAGCTGGGCACCGCCTGGGGGGTCCGGATCTCCACGGACCCGTCGGCGAGCCGTGGCGGTGACAGGAACACGCTCCCGGTGGGAACGCCGGTGCGGATGACGACGGTCGCGCTGACGGTGTCGCCGTTCGCCGCAAGCTCGATTTCGTCCCCGTTCTTCACCCCGAGGCGGCGCGCGTCCTCCACGGAGAGCAGCGCGCGATCGCCCGTGTCGAGGAAGCGGAGCGAGGGCGAGTGCTCCACGACGGGCCCGCTCCAGAGCGAGGGCGCGGAGGCGAGCACGAGGCCGTCGGGGGCGGCGGGCGGCCGCTCGAGCGGATCGGTGGACAGCTCCAGATCCGGGGCGGCGGATGCCGCCTCTCGATCCTGCCAGCGCACGCCGCCGCCGCCGATCTCGTCCAGCGTGAGGCCCGCGTAGAAGGGAACCGCTTCGGCGATCAGCGCGGTGACGGCCGAGGACGAGAGCGCTCCGGTGCCTGCGCCCAGGCGCTCGCAGAGCTCGACGAGCACGCTCCAGCCGGCGCGGCTCTCGCCCGGGTGGCCGATCGCCTGGCGGACGCGCTGGACACGCCCGTCGGGGTGCGTGACGGTGCCCTCCTTCTCGGCGTAGACCTCGGCCGGGAACACCACGTCGGCCTCGCTGTCGAGGGCCTCGTTGCGGAACTGGGCGAAGGCGATGACGGAGCTCGCGCTCGCCATGTCGGCCTCGGAGGCGTCGGTCTCGAGGAGCAGCAGTGCGCCACCTGCGCCGCCGGGCTTGCTCGGCGGGTCGGCATCGACGAACCCCGGGCCGAGAGCGGCCACGCAGCCCACCTCGCGGAGCCCGCGCCCGTTGGTCCCGGCGGGAATGCCGATCAGCCCGGACTCTGCCTTCCCGGGGAGTCCGAGCGCGTCGGCAACAGCGAGAAGCGCCTGACCGCCCTGCATACCTCGCCCGCCGCAGACAATGCGCTCACCCCAGATGACCACGACGTCGCCCGCGTCGCGCAAAACGTGCACGAGGGAGCGCACCGCGTCCGCGCCCGTCGGCGACCCACCATTTCTCGAGGGGCGGCCAGGGATGAAGCCGGCTTCCGCGCGCGCGCTCTGCGCGAGCTCGTCCAGGGATCCGGAGTCCGCGCGCGCGGAACCGAGTGCGGCGGCCAGCGCGGCGAGGGCGGCCTCGGCGGCACCCGGCGCGAAACGGAGGGCGGCGGAGGCTGCGCCGTCCAGCGTCGAGGGACGGCTCGACGCCACGACGAGTCGCGCCCCGTTCCGGCGCACGGCCTTGCGCACGCGCAGGTCGAGGATGGGCGCCTCGTCAACGAGCTCGGTGTCGACGACGAGGATCGCGTCGGCATGATCGATGTCCGAGACGCGCGCCGACATATCCACGCGCGCGAGCGCGCGCGCGAGGCCACGGGCCGCGTCCGGGGACGGCGCGCCGGCATCGCTCGCGCTCGACCGGCTCCCGTCGGCGCCCGATCCGCTCCCGCCCGTGCCGGGCGGGTCGCCTCCGGCGGCCAGCCCCGAGAACACGTTCGGCGACCCGAGGCCCTGTCGCAGCAGGTGCTGCACCAGGAAGCCCTCCTCGTTCGTCGCCTGGCCGCCCACCCGGGCGACCGTCTTCTCCCCCGAGCGCTCGAGCAGCGACGCCGCGTCGGACAGCGCTCGCTCCCACGTCGTCTCGCGCAGGAAGCCGCCGATTCGCGCCAGCGGCGCCGTGATCCGATCGGGTGACGCGAACGACTGGTAGCCGAAGCGGCCCTTGTCGCAGAGCCAGCCGTCGTCCACTTCCTCGTTGTCGCGCGCAAGCACGCGAACGACCTTCGCGTCGTCGCGGACCGTGAGCTTCACGTTGCACTGCGACGGGCAGAGCGTGCAGATCGTGCCGGAGTCCTCGATGTCCCACGGGCGCGCGCGGAAGCGGTAGGCCGACGACGTCAGGGCGCCCACAGGGCACAGCTCGATGATGTTGCCGCTGAACGGCGCGACGTACGGGCGCCCGCCGTGCGTGCCGACGAAGGTGTGGTCGCCGCGGTCCAGGAAGACGAGCTGGTGGTCCTCCGCGACCTCCTGCGAGAAGCGCACGCAGCGGTAGCAGAGGATGCAGCGCTCGCGATCGATCGCGACGAGCGGCGAGAGCTCCAGCGGCTTCTTGAAGTGGCGCTTCGGCTCTATGAACCGCGACCGCCCCGCGCCCCACCCGAACGAGATGTCCTGAAGCGGGCACTCGCCGCCCTTGTCGCAGACGGGGCAGTCGAGTGGATGGTTCACGAGCAGGAACTCGACCACCGCGTTCTGCGCGTGCTTCACGCGGTCGGAGGTCGTGTTCACGACCATGCCGTCGCGCACCGGCGTGGAGCACGAGGTCTGGAGCTTCGGGATCCCCTCGATCTCCACCAGGCACATCCGGCACGCGCCGACCGGCTGCCCGAGCTTCGGCTCGTAGCAGAAGTACGGGATCTCGACGTCGCCCTCCTTCGCGGCGTCCACGAGCATCGCGCCCTCGGGCGCGCGCACCTGCTTGCCGTCGATCTCGAAGGTGATCCAGCGCTGCTCGGGGCGGGCCATGGGTCTAGGCGTGCCCCGCTTCCGCCACCGAACCGAGCTCCGGCGCGCTCAGCGGCTCGAGCTCCGCGAGGTCGCGGCGCGCGCGTGCCGCCTCCATGTGCTGCTCGAACTCCTCGCGGAAGTACTTGAGCATCGACGACACCGGCATCGCCATCGAGTCGCCGAGCACGCACAGGCAGTTGCCCATGATGTTGCCCTGGACCTGGTCGAGGATGTCGAGGTCCATCGGAGTGCCCTCGCCCTCGTCGATACGCTCGAGCATCTTCACCGTCCAGTTCGTGCCCTCGCGGCAGGGCACGCACTTGCCGCACGACTCGTGGCGGTAGAACTCGGCGAGCCGCAGCGCGAGCGGCACGAGCGGCTCGGAGTCGTCGACCACGATGATCGCGCCGGAGCCGAGCATCGAGCCGGCCTCGGCCATGGCCTCGAACGTGTACGGCAGGTCGAGGTGCTCGTTCGTGAGCACCGGCGCCGACGAGCCGCCCGGGAACCAGCACTTGACCTCACGGCCCTCCGGCGGGCCGCCAGCGAGCCCGTAGATGATCTCCCGCGCCGGTACGCCGAGCGGGACCTCGTAGTTGCCCGGACGCTGGACGTTTCCCGAGACCGAGACGATCTTGGTCCCGGTCGAGTTGCCCTCGCCCCACTGCCTGAACCAGTCGGCACCGTGCTCGATGATCAGCGGGGCGTTGCAGAGCGTCTCGACGTTGTTGATCAGCGTTGGCCCCTGGTAGAGGCCCTGGTTCGCGGGGAACGGCGGCTTGAGGCGGGGGTTGCCGCGCTTGCCCTCGAGCGCGTCGAGCAGGCCCGTCTCTTCGCCGCAGATGTAAGCGCCCTTGCCGCGGTGCACGACGAGGTCGAACGTGTGGTCCGAGTTGAGGATGCGCTCGCCGAGGTAGCCCTTCTCGTACGCCTCGGCCACGGCGGCGTCGAGGATGTCGGCCTGCAGCTCGTACTCGCCGCGGATGAAGATGAAGCCCTTGTTCGCCCCCGCGGCGATCGAGCCGATGACGCAGCCCTCGATCAGCAGGTGCGGGTTCTTCTGCATCAGGAGCCGGTCCTTGAACGTGCCCGGCTCGGACTCGTCAGCGTTGCAGCAGAGGTACTTGTCCATCGACCCCTTCGGGATGAAGCTGGCCTTCTTCCCCATGGAGAACCCGGCGCCGCCGCGGCCGCGCAGGCCCGACTCCTCGAGCTCGTGCAGCACGCCCGCGGGGTCCATCTCGAGCAGCGCCTTGCGCATCGAGCGGTAGCCGCCGAGGCGCTCGTAGACCCCGATCGTGTGGAGGTCCGGCTCGTCGATGTTCGCGAGCAGCACGCGCGTCTCGTTCACTCGCCCTGCTCCTCGCGTTCGTCGCGCGTGCGCGGGTCGCCCTCCTCGCCGGAGTAGCTGGTCCCGGGGTCGAGCGGCTCGGTGACGGGCCGGGCGTGCGGCGGCGGGCCCGCGGCGGGCGGCGGCTCCTGCCCCTCGCCCTCGGGCCATGCGCCCCCGGCCGCGTCCATCTTGGGATGGACGAGCTCGCCCTCCACCGGCGGCAGGGGGTCCGGCACGGTGTAGCCCGGATCCTCGAGCCCGCGGCCCGGCAGCACGGTCTCGCCGTTCTTGATCTGGCGGATCACCTCCGGCGCGTCCGCGGCAGTGAGCGGGCCCACGAAGCGGCCGTCCACGGACGCCATCGGCGCCATGTCACAGGCGCCGAGGCACTCGAACTCGCGCAGGTCGAGATCGTCCATTCCCTGTGCCCCCGCCTCCTCGGCGAGCGCCTGGTAGACCCGCCCCGCGTTGCGCAGGTGGCAGGCCACGCTCGTGCACACGTACACGTAGCGAGTGGCGCTGCGCTCGGTGCGCAGCATGTCGTAGAAGGTCGCGACGCTCGACAGGTACGCGGGCGTCACCTGCATCACCGCGGCCACCTGCCTGATCGCCTCCGGCGAGCACCAGCCGTGCACGGCCTGCGCCGCGCCGAGCGCCGGCAGCGTGGCCGAGTGGCGGTCGGGATAGAGCCCCATCAGGCGCTCGATCTCGGCGCGCAGCTCGTCCGGGACCTCGACCTCGGCCGGATCGGGGATCGTCGCGGGATCGGCCTCGAGGTCGACCGCCTGGTCCCAGCCCGGCGGGAGCGTCGTGGCCCGCAGCGCGCCCTCGTCGCGCACCTCCTGCATCTTGTCGGCCTCCACCTAGCGGTCCACCCCTCCGAGGATCGGGTCGAGCATCGCCACCGAGGCGATGAAGTCGGCGAGCAGGTGGTCGCGCGCCATCTCCGGCAGCGCCTGCAGGTTCACGAAGCTCGGGTCGCGAACATGAACGCGCGCGGGCTTGGAGGAGCCGTCGGCGAGCACGTAGCAGCCGAGCTCACCGCGCGGCGACTCGACCGCCGCATACGACTCGCCCGGCGGCACGCGGAAGCCCTCGGTCACGAGCTTGAAGTGATGGATCAGCGCCTCCATCGAGGTGGCCAGCTCGTGCCGCGGCGGGAGCGCGACCTTTCGGTTCGTGGTGATGTACGGGCCCTCGGGCAGCCCGTCGAGCGCCTGCTCGACGATCCGCAGCGACTGGCGCATCTCCTCGACGCGCACCCGGAAGCGGTCGTAGTTGTCGCCCACGGTGCCAACGGGGACCGTGAAGTCGAAGTTCTCATAGCCGGAGTACGGCATCGACTTGCGGAGGTCCCACGGATGGCCGGCGGCGCGCAGCAGCGGGCCGGTCACGCCGAGTGCGAGCAGCGTCTCCACCGGCACGATCCCGGTGCCCTTCGTCCGCTGCAGCCAGATCTCGTTGCGGTCGAGCAGGCTGAGGTACTGCTCGATGCGCGTGTACATGGTCTTCACGAACTTGCGCGTCATCTCCTCGAAGCCGGGCGGGATGTCCTCGACCACGCCGCCCACCTGGAAGTAGCGCGTGTGGAAGCGCTGGCCGCCCGACATCTCGAACAGGTCGAGCGCGAGGTCGCGGTCGCGGCAGCCCCACCAGAGCATCGTGATCGCTCCGATGTCGAGCGAACCGGTGGCGATCCAGAACAGGTGGGAGGCGATCCGGTTCAGCTCCAGGTGGATCACGCGCAGCCACTGCGCCCGCGGAGGGACCTCCTCGTCGAGCAGGCTCTCCACGGCCATGCAGAAAGCCATCGCGTTGAAGTAGTACGCGAGGTAATCCATCCGCTCGACGAACGGGATGACCTTCCAGTACTGCTGGTCCTCGCAGCTCTTCTCGATGCCGGTGTGGACGTAGCCGATGATCGGCTTGACGTCGCGCACGATCTCGCCCTCGAGTGTCGTGAGGAGACGGAGGACTCCGTGCGTCGCGGGGTGGTGCGGGCCGATGTTGATCGTGAGGAGCTCGTCATGCTCCTCGCCCAGCGGCTCCAGCGTCACCGATCGCTCGCGCTCGCGGTAGGGGACGCTGAGCGGCTCGGTCACGGTCCCGGGCTCGTCAGTCATACCAGCGCGGGAGCTTCGGCTCGTTGAAGGTGTAGATGACCGGCTCGCCGCCCATCGGGAAGTCGCGCCGCTGCGGATAGCCCTCGTAGTCCTCCGGCATGAGGATGCGGCGCATGTCCGGATGGCCCTCGAAGACCACGCCGAACATGTCGAAGACCTCACGCTCCTGGAAGTCGGCGGTGGGGTGGAGATCCACGACGGTCGGCAGGCGCGGGTCGTCCACGGCCACGCGCGTGCGCACGTCGAGGCGGTCGGCCCGCTCCATCGAGAGCAGCTCGTAGTGGACGCCGAGCCGAGGCTCCGCGGGCAGGTAGTCCACGCCATGGAGGCTCATCAGCCGCTCCCAGGGCTCCTCGTCCTCGTCGCGCAGGTAGGCGATCACGTCGCGAACGCTCTGCGGGGCCACGTCGAGCGTCGCGCGGCCGCGGTAGTAGATCGTGCCGGTCACGGCCTCGTCGCCGACGCTCGCGCGAACGCGCTGGGCGATCAGCTCGAGGCCGACGGAATCCAAGGGTTACCTCCGCGGGGCTTCCAGCCCCGCGTCCTGATGGCAAGGGAGGCGTCCCGCCTCCCTAGACCGGTCGCGTTTCACGCGACCTCTTCCGTTCCCTCGGCCCGGTAGCGCTCGCGCCAACCCATCGCGGGGTCGCCCATGATCTGGTCCTGCAGCTTCATGATCCCGTAGATCAGTGCCTCGGGGCGAGGGGGACAGCCCGGCACGTAGATGTCCACGGGCAGGAACTTGTCGGCGCCCTGGACGACCGCGTAGTTGTTGAACATGCCGGCGCTCGACGAGCACGCCCCCATCGCGATCACCCACTTCGGCTCGAGCATCTGCTCGTAGAGGCGGCGGATGATCGGCGCCATCTTGATCGAGACTCGGCCCGACAGAATCAGGAGGTCCGCCTGCCGCGGGGAGAAGCGGATGACCTCTGCGCCGAAGCGCGACAGGTCGTTTCGCGGCGAGCCGATCACGGTGATCATCTCGATCGCGCAGCAGGCGAGCCCGAAGCCGAGTGGGAACAGCGCGTTCTTGCGCGCCCAGTTCTGGGCGGTCTCGAACTTCGTGAACAGGAGCCGCTGCTCGACCTCGCGCTCGAGGTCCTCGCCCTCGAGCTCCCCGCGCAGGAGCTGCTGCGCCTTCAGCTGCCGCACGCGCAGGTCGCCGCCGTCGACCCTCGTGCGCGTCACTTCCACTCGAGGGCTCCCCTCCGCCAGACGAACACGAGCGCCACGAGCAGCAGCACGACGAAGACGACCGTCTCCACGAGGGCGAAGACTCCAAACGCGTCGAGCTTCATCGCCACCGGATAGAGGAAGACGACCTCGATGTCGAACAGGATGAAGAGCATCGCGATCAGGTAGAAGCTGATCCCGAACCGGAACGACTTCTTCACGTCGGACGGCAGGCCGCTCTCGTAGGGCTCGCGCTTTACGCCGATCGGGCGCTTCGGACCGAGGGCGTAGTTGGCGAGCGTGAAGGCCGTCCCGATCCCGATGCCAAGCACCAGGAAGACCAGCGCGGGCAGGTAGCTCTTCAGCATTCCAACTGCGAGGTATAACGCACCCTTGTGCGCCGGTGCCACATAGTGCGGAAGGACACTCGCTGAGCGGATTTCACATGGTCGTCGGCATTGCCGTGCTGGCGACGAATCTCGTCGCGGCGGCGTGGGGCGCGATCGGCTGGGCTCGCAAGGACGCGGGCGCGTCGATCGTCTTCTGGCCGCTGCTCCGCGTGGCCCAGGCCACGGTGGTCGTTCAGGCTGTCGTGGGCCTCCTTCTCGTGGCCCGCGGCGCATCCTCGCCGGACGGTCTGCACATCGTGTACGGCGTGTCGCCGCTGATCGTCTCGCTGGTGAGCGAGGGGATGCGCGCGGCGGTCGCGCAGCGCGAGCTCGAGGAGGTGGAGGACGTCGACGCACTCGAGCGCTCGGAGCAGGTGGCGCTGGCGAAGCGCGTCGCCCTGGGCGAGATGGGCGTGATGACCGTTGGCGCGCTGCTGATCCTCACGCTGGCGCTGAGGGCGTACCAGACGGGCGGCTAGAACCCTGCGTACCAGAGCCCGAACATCATCCCGAAGGCGCCGAGGCCGGGGATCAGCACGGTCCGGTAGAGCGGCTCGATCACCGGACGGGTCAGAACCCAGGCGAACGCGGCCGTGCAGGCCGCCATCGACGCCACCGACATCGGTGCGAACACGGCCAGCGCCAGGCCGGCCTCGAGCTGGCTGGGAAGCGCGGCAATCAGGAGCACCACCACGGCGCCCGTGCCGGCGAGGCCGTGCAG
>JBKPBS010000084.1:0-29735 GCA_046726915.1 Actinomycetota bacterium | reverse complement strand
GGGCCTCGTGACCGCGGTCGGGCTGATCGCGGCGGCTGCCGGGCTGCTCACCCTCATTGCCGGCCGCTTGCACGTGATGCTCCATCTCCTCCAGCTCGAGCACTACGAGGCTGCCCGCCTGCGCGTCTGGGTGGCGCGGCGCCGTGCGCGGGTGGATGCGGGGCTGCTGGGGCTGAGCGCAGCGGCCGGGGGCGCGCTCACGATCGTGGCCGCCGCCGATGTCGATGTGCTGGTGCTCGTGCTCGGCGTGGCCGCCGGAGTGGCTCTGGCGGGGATGGGGCAACGCCTCATCGGGCGGCCGCAGACCAAGCCACTCGTCTTCACCGCTCGTGCGCGGCGGCTGTTCGGGGTCGCGCTGGCCCTGCCCGCTCTCGTGCTCGTGCTCGCCGGGGTCGCCGTCCTCACGGGCGCTCCCGCCTGGGTCGCGCCCGCCATCGGCACGGCGACAGCGGTGCTGGCGATCGTCGCCGCCCCGGAGCTGCTGTTCGTAGCCAACAGGGCGGTGCGTCCGATCCAGGGGCTCGACAACCGCCGCTTCATCCGGCGGGCGACGACGAGGCTAGCCGAGGTCGATCCCCTCGTGATCGCGATCACGGGGTCCTTCGGAAAGACCACGACCAAGGCGTGCGTGACCGCGGTGGCTGAGCTCAGGGGTTCGACCGTCGCCACACCGGCCTCCTTCAACACCTACCTCGGCGTGGTCCGTGCGATCAACGAGGGCCTCACAACGAAGCACCGGACCTTCGTCGCGGAGATGGGCGCGTACCGCCCCCACGACATCGATGAGCTCTGCGCCCTGGTCAACCCAAGGATCGGCGTGCTCACCGCCATCGGCCCCGCACATCTCGAGCGCTTCGGCTCGCTTGACGCCATTGAGCGAACAAAGGGAGAGCTCGCCCGTAACCTGCTGGCCGACGGTGTCTACATCACGAATGCGGACGACTCGCGCTGCCTTCGCACGGCGGAGTCCACGGACGCCCGTGTGGTCCTGTTCAGCACGGAGGGCGCCTCGGCTGCGGAGCTCACCGCCGCCGACATCTCGATGGCCGAGGGTACGACGCGCTTCACGCTCTGCCGGGACGCCGAGGAGGTCACCGTCCGCTCGCGCCTCCTCGGGCGGCATAACGTCGCGAACCTGCTTGCGGCGGCCGCCGTGGGAGCCAGCCTCGAGCTCCCGCTCGACGCCATCGCCCGGGCGCTCGCACGCGTCTCGCCGCCGGCCCACCGGCTCGCGCCGATTCTCAACCGCCAGGCCGGCATCGTCGTGATCGACGACGCCTACAACTCGAACCCGGTGGGCGCCGCGGCGGCGCTCGAGGTGCTGGCCTCGCATCAGGCCCAGCGGCGGCTCCTGGTCACGCCCGGCATGGTGGAGCTCGGCGAGCGCGAGGCCGAGGAGAACGAGCGTTTCGGCACCCAGGCCGCCGCCGTCTGCGACCTGGTCGTGCTGGTCGGCGAGGAGCGCTCGAAGCCGATCCTGGCCGGACTGAGCGCCGCCTCCTTCCCCGACTCGCAGATCCACGTGGTGGCGAACACCTCGGAGGCGCAGGCGCTGCTCGCCGACACCACGCGCCGGGGCGACGTCGTGCTCTTCGAGAACGACCTCCCCGACCTCTATTCAGAGGACGCCAACGGCTCGGGAAGTATGTTTCCGCGCCCATGACGCAGCAGGGTCTCCGGGTCGCCGTCCTGTTCGGCGGCCCCTCGGTAGAGCACGACGTCTCGATCATCAGCGCGCAGCAGCTGATGGCCGCGATGGGTCCGAAGCATGAGCCGATCCCGGTCTACCTCGCCCGCGACGGCCGCTGGTGGACGGGCGAGGCGCTCAAGGAGATCGGCGCCTTCGGGAGCGACCAGCCGCCGGGCGCCGAGCCCTGCGAGCTCCGGCTCGGCCGCGACGGCTCGCCCTTCGCGGTGCCGGGCGGGTCGCGTTTCAAGGGCGATCGCGACCTGCAGATGGACGCCGCGATCTGCGCGATTCACGGAACCGGCGGCGAGGACGGCAGCCTGCTCGGCGCCCTCGAGCTGTGCGGCGTCCCCTACGTTGGCGGCGGAGTGGCGGCGGCCGCGGTCGCGATGGACAAGCGGCTCGGCAAGCTGGTCTTCAAGGAGGCGGGGGTCGACGTCTGTCCTCACACGGTCGTCCACCGCGAGGAGTGGAGCGACGACCGCGACGCCGCGCTCCGGCGCGCGGCCGAGCAGGGCATGCCGTGCTACGTGAAGCCGGTCTCGCTCGGCTCGTCGATCGGGGTGGCACGCGTGACCGAGCCGGGGGAGCTCGAGGAGGCGCTCGAGCTGTGCTTCGAGCTGGACCTGACCGCGCTCGTCGAGCCCGCGCTCGACGACTACATCGAGGTGAACGTGGCAATCCTCGGGAGCCGCGGGACCGGGCTGCGCGCGTCTGAGGTGGAGCAGCCTGTGCGCGGCGCGGAGGCTGCGCTCTCGTTCGAGGACAAGTACCTTCGCGGCGCCGGCAAGGGCGCGGAGTCGAAAAGCGGCGCCGGCGCGAAGGAGGGCGGCTCGGAGGGGATGGCGAGCGCGGACCGTCTCATTCCCGCGCCGATCTCCCCGGTGGCGGCCGAGGCGCTCGTGACCGCGGCGAAGCGGGCACACACAGGGCTCGGCTTCTTCGGCGTGGTGCGCTACGACTTCTTCCTGAAGGACCCCGAGGACGGCGAGCCGCAGGTGGTGCTGAACGAGGCGAACACCGTGCCCGGCTCGTTCGCGTTCTACCTCTTCGACCCGGCGGGGCTGTCGTTCCCCGACCTGGCCGACGCCCTGCTCGACGTCGCGTTCGCGGAGGCCGCCGAGCGCCGCGCCACCACGCGGACGTTCGAGTCGGTCCTAATCGCCGCGCACCAGAGGCGCTAGAGGGATGGCGACGCGGGTAGCCGTGGCATGCGGGGGGCGCAGCCTCGAGCGCGAGGTGAGCCTCCGCTCCGGCGGCCGCGCGGCGGACGCCCTTGCCGCACTGGGCTACGACGTGACCGTGCTCGACCCGGACGCCCGCTTCGTGCGCCGCATCCGCGAGCTCGAGCCCGATTTCGTCTTCGTGGCCATGCACGGCCGCGGCGGCGAGGACGGCACGCTTCAGGACCTGCTCGAGATCCTCGGCGTCCCCTACACGGGATCCGACGTTCACGCCTCGAGCCGCTGCCTCGACAAGCACTCGTTCAAGCAGCTGATGCAGGCCCAGGGGCTGAACACGCCCGAGTGGCACTCGTTCAACCGCGAGGCGTTCTCGGAGTTCGGCGCGGCCGAGAGCCTCGACCAGCTCGCCGAGCAGCTCGGCTTCCCATTTGTGCTGAAGCCCGCGCGGCAGGGGTCGTCGCTCGGGATCAAGTTCGTCGAGACCCCCGACCAGTTCGGCCCCGCGATCGTGGGAGCGCTGAACTACGACGACCGCGTGGTGATCGAGCGCTACGTGGCGGGGCGCGAGCTTGCCGTGACGGTGCTCGGTCCCGCCGAGGCGCCCGACGTGCTCCCGATCATCGAGATCGAGACCGACGAGCCCTTCTACACCTTCCGCGCGCACTACGACCCCGGCGCCGCCACCATGCGCGAGGCGGAGCTCGACGAGGAGCTACGCGAGCGCGTGCAGGCCGTGGCCGCACAGGCCTACCAGGCGGCCGGTTGCCGCGACCTCGGCCGCGTGGACCTCATCCTTGAGGCCGGCAAGGTTCCGCAGATCCTCGAGATCAACACCATCCCCGGCCTCACCGAGACCGGGCCGGCGCGCTACGCCGCCCAGGCCGCCGGCATGGACTTCACGGACCTGATCGCGCGGGTGATCTCGCGCGTCACCCCCGATCCCCCGCTCCCGCGGGGCAGGGGGCAGGCCGGGTCATGAGGTGCGCCACGGCGTCGCCCAGGAACGCGCCCGCCACCACGTCGGACGGGTAGTGCGCGCCGAGATACGGCCGTGAGAGCGCCATCGCGGCTGCGATCGCGCGCAGCGGCGTGCCCGGCAGCCCGGCGGCGGCCAGCGCGCGGGCGCCGGCGAACGACGTGGACGCGTGCGCCGAGGGATACGAGCGCCCGGACAGCACCGGCGTGAGGGCGGGTAGCTCCTCCTCGAGCAGCGGCCGGGCGCGCCGCACGGTCTGCTTGATGGCGGTGTTGAGCAGCAGCGTCACGAGGACGATCTCGATCGCGCGCACGTAGTCGTCGCGCCGGCGGGCGCTCAGCATCCCGCCGGCGGTCGCGATCGCGTTCCAGAGCAGGCCGTTCTCGCCGGCCTGGGCGAGCCGGATCAGCGCCGTCTCGACGGCCCCCGTGTGCCCGCGCGTCCGGAGCAGGCGCAGGAGCCTGAGATCCAGCGCGGCTACGGCTCGCAACTAAAAGCCGACACGGTGCTCTTCGGTGTCGAGGCGCACGTAGACGACCTGTGAGAGGTCGATGTGGACGTCCGAGTCCTGGGTCTCGAGCTCGAACCAGCGGTCCGACCCGGAGTCCGAGAGCGCCTTGCGAAAAGCGTCGTGGACTTCCTGGGTCACGCGCACGGGCAGCACCTGCCCGCCCTGGAAGCCGATGTCTATGCGTCGGGGTATCTCAGCCATCAGTGGCCCTCCGGGGCCTCGACCAGCTCGGTGAGCACCCCGCCGGTCGACTTCGGGTGCAGAAACGCCACGCGGCTGCCGCGGATGCCTACGCGCGGCTGCTCGTCGATCAGCTCGAGGCCCGCGCCTCGCACGGCCTCGAGGGCGGCGTCGATGTCGTCCGTGCCATACGCCACGTGGTGAAGTCCGGGCCCGCTCCTCTCGAGGAACCTCCCGACCGCCGTGTCCGGGCCGAGCGGCCGCAGGAGCTCCACGTGGCCCTCGCCAACGCCCAGCAGCACGGCCTCGATGCCCTGCTCCTCGACCGTCTCGCGGTGCTGGAGCGGCATGCCGAGCCGCTCCTCGTAGAGCGCGATCGCCTCGTCGAGGTCCTCGACGGCGACGCCGATGTGATCGATCCGTCCGAACACGGGGCGACCAGTCTAGGTGACGGCTGTCGCCTGAATTACGCGGCTGAGTCGCCGCCGGGCTGGCCCTCGAGCCGCTCGGACGCCGCGACGCGCGCCGCGCCTGGCTCCGCCACCGGCACGATCGTCGAGCGTCCGTTCGAGTCGTCTCCACCGCCGCGATAGTCCGCGACCAGACGCTCGATGTCCTCGCGCTCCAGCACCTCGTTCTCGAGCAGCGTGTGCGCGAGCGCGTCGAGCAGCGGGCGGTTCTCGTTCACCATCTTCAGCGCGCGCCGGTGCGCAAGGTCGGTGAGGTACTGCTGCTCCTCGTCCACCTGCCGGCGGGTGAAGTCGGACATGGAGTAGTCGTCGGTTGGGACCTGCTTCGAATTCAGCTCGGTGCCCATGCCGTACTGGGTGACCATCGAGCGGCTGATGTCGTGGACCTTGCGCAGGTCGTCGGCCGCGCCGGTGGTGATCTCGCCGAAGATGAGGTGCTCGGTCACGCGCCCGCCGAGGAGCACGACCATGTAGTCGAGGAGCTCCTCCTTCGTCTTCAGGTAGCGGTCCTCCTCCGGGAGGTTCAGCGTGTAGCCGAGCGCCTTCCCGCGCGGGATGATCGAGATGCGGTGGACCTTCTCCACCGACGCCAGCAGCTCTGAGCAGAGCGCGTGCCCGGCCTCGTGGTAGGCCACCACCTTCTTCTCGTGGTCGGTGATCACGCGCCGCGACTGCATCCCGGCGACCACCCGCTCGAGGGCGGACTGGAAGTCCATGGTCCTCAGCTCCTCGCGATGCTCGCGTCCGGCGAAGATCGCCGCCTCGTTGCAGATGTTGGCCAGGTCGGCGCCGGTCATGCCGCTGGTCTGGCGCGCCACGGCCTCCATGTCCACGTCGTCGGCGAGCGGCTTGCCGCGCGTGTGCACCGACAGGATGTTGCGGCGCCCCTTCAGGTCCGGCGGCGTCACGAGGATCTGGCGGTCGAAGCGCCCGGGCCGGAGCAACGCGGGGTCGAGCTTCTCGAGCAGGTTCGAGGCGGCGATCACGACGACGTTGTCGGTCGCCCCGAAGCCGTCGAGCTCCACCAGCAGCTGGTTCAGCGTCTGATCCTTCTCCCCGGAGATGTCGTTGCCGCGGGTGGCGCCGACGGCGTCGAGCTCGTCGATGAACACGATCGCCGGCGCGGCCTTGCGCGCTTGGCGGAACAGCCGCCTGATGCGGGCGGCGCCGAGGCCGGCGAACATCTCGACGAACGACGATGCCGACTGCGCGAAGAACTTGGCATTCGACTCGCGCGCGACGGCCTTGGCCAAGAGCGTCTTCCCGGTGCCGGGCGGGCCGTGCAGCAGGATGCCCTTCGGGACCTTGGCGCCGAGCTTCTTGAAGCGCTTCGGATCGCGCATGAACTCCACGACCTCGCGCAGCTCGTCCTTTGCCTCCTCGACGCCCGCCACGTCCTCCCAGCGCACGGAGCTCGACGAGGAGGGAGCGATCTCCTGCGGCTTCGTCCGCGGCATGTACTGCACCATCCAGACGACCGCGAGTGCGATCAGGCCCATGAAGATGATCGGGAGCCACGTGAGCGCGAAGCTCTCGAGGCCGTTCCAGAAGGAGCTGTCATCCCCACTCACGGCCACGTCGCTCGGCTTGGGCTCGAAACGGAAGGCGTCGGTCCCGTCCTCGCGCGAGACGACACGCGACGACGGGTCGAACTTCCATCCGTCCGGCAGTGCCGCTCCCGGCTCGCGGAGAGACGCCCGGAGCGCGTCGCTCGCCTCGTCGCAGTTGAGCTCGGACGTGTTGAGCACGGTCAGCTCGTAGGGGCCGCGCTCGAGGGTCAGCTCGCCGAGCTGCTGGCCGCGGGCGAGCTCGAACGGAACCGTGCAGACGGCGGAGCCACCGCTTGCCGCGGCCGCCGGAGCAGCCGGGAGTGCAAGCGCCACCAGAGACGCGAGCAGGGACAGGCTGCGGAGGGTCCTCCTCATCCAGTACCCCAATCGGCCATCCGTGGCCTCGGCATGAGCCCTACAACACCCTCTCTAGCCGGGGATTTGGCCTGAAGCGCCGGCCGGCCTTCGCGCAGTCGCGTCCCTCCACGCGAACGACGTCCGCCGTGAAGTCGTTCGCCCCCTGCACCAGCGACGACCCGACCCCGTACGCGTCGACCGGAGCGCCCGCCTCCTCGAAGGCCGTGATCTTCTCCGCATCGAACCCGCCGGAGGCCACGATGTGCACGTGCTGGTGTCCGGCGGCGTCGAGCGCCTCGCGTACCCGCCGCACGAGCACCTGGTTGACCCCGGTGGGATTGAAGTCCCCCATGGCGGGCCAGAGCGCCCGGTCCACCATCAGCTCGGATGTGTCGAGGCGGACGCCCCAGAGCCGCTCACCAAGCGCATCGGCCACCTCGAGCGCCGTCCGGACCGAGTCGTTCTCGAAGTCCACGAGCACGGTCACGTTCATCTCGCCCGCGAAGCGGTCGGCCCAGGCACGCGCCGCGGCGACGGTGTCGCCGCCGAACGCGGCGATCAGGCTGTGGGGCACGGTCCCGACGCCGCGCCCGCCCCACCACGAGGCCTGCGCGTCCGTGGACACGCCGATGGCGCCGGCCACGTGCGCGCCCCAGCCGTCGCCCGTCTGGACGAGCCAGTGGT
Organism: Actinomycetota bacterium; assembly: GCA_046726915.1. Taxonomy (GTDB): domain Bacteria; phylum Actinomycetota; class Thermoleophilia; order Solirubrobacterales; family Thermoleophilaceae; genus JACVRW01. The sequence goes on along the minus strand of JBKPBS010000084.1, from coordinate 22,136 downwards.
CGTGCCGCGCCGGGAAGAACAGAATGGGCTTGCCGTTCGCGGCCTCCACCACCGCGCGCACGTTGCGCATGATGCGGGTGCGCCGCGCAAGCACGCCCAGGTAGACGGTCTCGAGGTGAGCGAACAGGGCGTAGTCGCCGTCGATCTGGAGGACCGGCTCCCAGGGCTCGATCTCGTCGGCCTCGTGGAGCGCATGCACCTCGAGGCCGCTCCAGTCGTCCGAGCACAGCTTCAGCACGGCGATCGCCTCGTCGATGCCGCCGAGCACCGAATGCTCCTTCTGGAAGACCTGGACCGTCACGGCCGGCCTGTGGCCGGTCTCGATGAGCAGCTGGCGCGTGAAGTTGAAGTACGCGTCCGTGTAGTAGCCCGCGCGGATCCTCTCGACCGGAAGGCGGAAGACCTCGGGGTCGAGGCGCGAGCGGGTGGGTGCGCTACGGGCCACCCTCGACCCGGTCAGCCTCGACCGGGCCACCCTCGACGCGCAGGATCTCCTCGAGCGCGGCCCTGCCGACCTCGAGCTGCTCGTCGGTCGGCTCGCGCGTCCCGACCGCGCGCTGGATCTCGAACCCCGGGCGGCGCATCAGCCGCGTGAAAGCCGAGTCCGGGTGGCGCTCGCCCCAGGCGAACATCTCCACCGCCACAGCGGCACTCCCCAGGCCGACCGCGGCCTCGGCCGCCGGCCCGCGCAGCCCGGCGCGGCGCAGGGCCACGTTCCCGATGGCGGCGGCCGTGAGCATCGGCGCCACGAGGTGCGAGCCGCAGCGGTCGTGCTCCTTCTCCGCCTCGGCGGCGTCAGAGTCCTCCTCGTAGCCGGCGATCGCCTTGTGCTCGACGCCGTGGTAGGCCGCGAGGTCGCCGCTTCGCAGCGCCAGCAGCGCCGGCGTGACGCTCACGAGCGCCACCGCAGCTTCGCGGCCGGCGGTGCGGATGCCGGGCTTGCGAGCGCCTGCCGTGCGGATCGCGTGGCCGGCAAGGGCCGCGGCGCCCATCGAGCCGAGCGTCCTCATGTCCTGCATCGGGAGCCGCGCCTCGGGGAGCGCCCGCTTGACGAGCGGGATCACCGCCATCGCCTCGGCCAGCTTCAGCACGCCGCGGATGCCGGGCACCCGCTCTGAAGCGCGGCCGCCGAGATCGGGCTTGCGGCCCGAGGCGACCTTCAACTCGCCGTCGTTCGCACGAACCGCCGCCGCCCAATGCGTAGGGCCGTGAACGAGCAGGCCGTTGCGGAGCGCCATGCCGCCGAGCCGAAGCTTGTCCTCGGGAACCGGCGCTGTCATGACTGCACCGCGAGCACCGCCCGCGGCTTGTCCACGTCCGTCATGCTCAAAGGTTAGATGTTCGCCGCCGGACTCTCCTACCGCGAAAGCGGTCCTGCCGACGGGCCGGTGGCGCTCATGCTGCACGGCTACCCCGAGTCGTCGTTCATGTGGACCGAGGTGATGCCCGCCGTCGCGGACGCGGGCTGGCGCGCGATCGCGCCCGATCTCGCCGGCTTCGGCGACTCGCCGCCCGACCCGCCCGGCACCTGGGAGCGCCACGTGGAAGGGTTGGAGCGCTTCCGCCGGGAGCTCGGCATCGAGCGCTGCGTCGCGGTCGTCCACGACTGGGGCGGCCTGATCGGGATGCGCTGGGCGTGCGAGCACCCTGAGGCCGTGCGCGCGCTCGTGATCAGCTCGACCGGCTTCTTCCCCGACGGGAAGTGGCACGGGATGGCGAAGGCGCTGCAGGAGCCGCATACCGGCGAGCAGATGATCGGGGCGATCGACCGCGAGACGTTCGCCGGCGTGCTGCGCCAGTCGATGGCGGGAGTCAGCGACGAGGCGCTCGACGAGTACTGGAAGGCCTACGCCGACGACACCCGCCGCCGCGGCCAGCTCGAGCTGTATCGCTCAGGCGACTTCTCGAAGCTAGAGAAGTACGACCTCGCGGCGCTGGAGGTACCGGTCCTGCTCGTGTGGGGCGAGCAGGACGAGTTCGCTCCCGTGGCCGGCGCCCACCGCTTCGAGCGGGAGCTGCCGGACACCGAGCTGGTCGTGATCGAGGGAACGGGCCACTTCGTATGGGACGAGGCGCCCGGCGAGTGTGCCGCCGCGCTTACGGGCTTCCTAGCCCGTGTTCGCGGCTGAGCCGCTCGATGGAGGCGAAGTCCATCTCCAGGCCGTAGCGGGCCTGCAGCTCGGCGAGACCCTCCAGGTCGCGCTCCGGCCGCACGGGCGGGATCAGCTGGGCGAGCTCGCCGAAGTAGCGCTCGAACCCGGCGGGTGAGATCACCTCGAGGACACGCGCGGGCTGATCGCCGGCGTTCCAGAACGCGTGCCAGATGCCGCGTGGCTTCGCCACGAGCTGGCCCGCGCCGGCTGTGAAGACCTCGTCGCCGACCTCGAACCCGACCTCGCCCTCGAGCACGTACGAGTACTCGTCCTCGTGCTGATGCACGTGCGAAGGGCCGGCCAGCGTGCGCGGGGCAATCGGGTGCTCGACGAGGGAGAAGTCGCCTGCCTCGATCAGGAGGCGAGCGCCGAAGGGACCATCGATGAGTGTCTCTGGAGTCTGGACTGTGGTCGTCATGCGATCACTGTACACTGTGTTTAGTGAAACGCAAGTACGAGTTGAAGGCGCGCGCCCAGAAGCAGGAGGAGACGCGCCGCCGGATTACGGCGGCGACGGTCGCCCTGCATGAGGAGGTCGGCCCTGCCCGCACGACCGTGGCCGAGGTCGCTCGCCGTGCGGGGGTCACGCGCTTGACCGTCTACAACAACTTCCCCGAGGAGCGCGAGCTGTTCGCGGCCTGCCAGGGCCATTGGTTCGAGCAGCACCGGCCGCCCGCACTCGATCCCGCCGACGGTCTGGAAGCCGTGCTGAGATCACTCTACGGCTGGTACCGGGAGACCGCGCGGATGGCGGAGAACGTCCGGCGCGACCGCGCTCTGCTCCCGGAGCTGGATGCCCTGATGCGCGACACCGGCGACGCCCGGATGGCCGCTCTGGCGCGCGCGCTCGGCGGCGGCCCGATGGTCGCCCTGGCGCTGGACTTCTGGACCTGGCGCCGGCTGACGGCGGAGGGCCTCTCGGACGCCAAGGCGGCGGCGCTCATGGCACGCGCTGCGACAATCTCGTAGGTGGAAGGCCAGCTCTTCGAGATGGAGGAACCGGCTTCGGGCCCGGAAGGCGGCGATCTCAGCGGCCAGCCGCTCGCTGCCCGCATGCGACCGCAGTCGCTGGGCGAGTTCGTCGGGCAGGAGCACCTCCTCAGCCGGGGCTCCGCACTGCGCACGGCGATCGAGGAAGGCCGCCCGCATTCGATGATCCTGTACGGGCCGCCCGGCACCGGGAAGACGACGCTCGCCCGGCTGCTCGCCGTGAACGCGCGCGCCGCTTTCGAGGAGGCGTCGGCCGTGAACGCCGGCCGCGCCGAGGTGCGCGCCGTGCTCGAGCGCGCCCAGCACCGGCTCCAGACGAGCGGAGAGCGCACGATCTTCTTCCTGGACGAGATCCACCGCTTCAACAAGGCGCAGCAGGACACGCTGCTGCCGGCGGTGGAGGAGGGGCTTGTCGTGCTCGTCGGCGCGAGCACCGAGAACCCCTATTTCGAGGTGAACTCGGCGCTGCTCTCGCGCTGCCGCATCTACGAGCTGCGCTCGCTGGAGGAGGAGCACGTGCTGGCCCTGCTGCGGCGAGCGCTGGGCGCCGAGCGAGGCATCGCAGACGCCCCAGGGGTCGACGACGATGCGCTCGACTTCCTCGCCGCTCGCGCCGCGGGGGACGCGCGCACCGCCCTGTCGGCGCTCGAGCTGGCCGCCGAGACCGTCGGTGAGGGAGGCGCCGTGACGCTGCGCGTGGCGGAGGACGCCCTTCAGCGGAGCGCGATCCTCTACGACAAGGGCGGCGACCTCCACTACGACCTGATCTCGGCGTGGATCAAGTCCACGCGCGGCTCGGACCCCGACGCGTCGCTTCTCTACCTCGCGGCGATGATCGAGGGCGGCGAGGATCCTCGCTTCATCGCACGGCGAATGGTCGTGCTGGCGAGCGAGGACATCGGGAACGCCGACCCGCGCGCGCTGGAGGTGGCTGTGAGCGCGGCGCACGCTGTCGAGCACGTGGGGCTGCCGGAGTGCGCTCTCAACCTCGCCCAGGCCGCCGTCTACCTGGCGCTTGCCCCGAAGTCGAACGCGTCGTACGAGGGCTTGGGACGCGCCCGCGCCTGGGTGCGCGAGCACGGCACGCCGGAGCCGCCCGCCGCGCTCCGGAGCGCCGCCTACCCCGGCGCGAAGAAACTCGGCAGGGGACTCGACTACGACTACCCCCATTCACACCCCGAGGGCGTCTCCGAGCAGGAGCTGATGCCCTCGGAGGCGGTCGGCGAGCGCTTCCTCGAGCTCAGCGAGCACGGTGAGGAGGCCGCGCTGCGGGAGCGCCTCGAGCGAATCCGCCGGGCTCGCGGCCGCGACTGACAGAATCTCCGCTCATGGAAGCTGCACTGCGGCCGGCGGAGGCCACCGAGCTCGAGTCGTTCAGCCCGCTCGATGGCGCGCGCCTGGGCGCCGTCCCCACGGTCACGCCGGACCAGGTCCAGTCCGTGGTCGACGACGTGGCGAGCGTCCAGCCCTTCTGGGCTCAGCTTCCGCTGGGGGACCGCGCGCGCTACATGCGCCGCGCGGGCCAGGCGGTCATCGACCAGATCGACGAGCTCGCCGAGCTGCTCTCGCGCGAGCAGGGCAAGCCGCTGAACGAGTCGTACGTCATGGAGCTGCTGCCCACGATCGACTCGCTGCGCTGGCTAGCCGATGCCGCGCCGGAGATCCTCGACGACGAGCGCATCCCGCTGCCGATCTTCCTGAAGCAGAAGCGCGCCCGCTTCACCTACGAGCCGCTCGGGGTTGTGGGCGTCATCGCACCCTGGAACTACCCGTGGTCGATCCCCTTCGGCGAGGTCGCGATCGCGCTGATGGCCGGCAACGGCGTGGTGGTCAAGCCCGCCTCGCTCACGCCGCTGATCGGCCAGCGCATCCAGGAGATCTTCGAGCGCGCCGGCGTGCCGGAGGGGCTCGTGCGCGCCGTCCACGGCGGCGGCGCCGTGGGACAGGCGCTCGTGGAGTCGAGCGCCGCGAAGATCTTCTTCACGGGGTCGGTAGACGTGGGCCGCCAGGTGGGCATCGAGTGCGCCCAGCGTATGAAGGGCTCGGTGCTCGAGCTGGGCGGCAAGGACGCGATGATCGTCTGCGCCGACGCAAACCTGCCGAACGCAGTCTCGGGCTGCCTCTGGGGCGGGTTCGCGAACGCCGGCCAGACCTGCTCGGGGATCGAGCGGGTCTACGTCGTAAAGGACGTGGCCGACCGCTTCGTGGAGGGCGTGGTCGAGGGTGCGGAGGCGCTCAGCGTCGGCGACCCGCTCGACTGGAAGACCGAGGTCGGGCCGATGGTCTCGCCGGAGCAGCTCGGCCTCGTCAAGGAGCTGGTGGACGACGCCGTTGCGAACGGCGCGACGCTCCACTGCGGCGGTGCCGACGAGCCGTTCTTCCGCCCCGCCGTCCTCACCGGCGTGACCCACGACATGCGCATCATGCGCGAGGAGATCTTCGGGCCGGTCGTGCCGATCGTGACGGTGGAGGACGAGGACGAGGCGATCGCCCTCGCCAACGACTCCGAGTTCGGCCTCGGCGCGTCGGTCTGGTCGATGAACCGGGCGAAGGGCGAGCGGATGGCGCGGCGCGTGGAGGCCGGGATGGTCTGGGTGAACGACCACATGTTCAGCCACGGCGCCTGCTCGTGCTCCTGGGGCGGCGTGAAGAGCTCCGGGCTCGGCCGCTCCCACTCGAAGTTCGGCCTCTACGAGTGCGTGAACATCAAGCTCGTCACATGGGAGCCGTCGCGCACTCGCGACTTCTGGTGGCACCCCTATGACGAGGCGCTCGGGAAGGCCATGCAGGCATCGGCGCGACTGCTCTACGGCCGCGACGCGGACAAGCCCGGCGCGCTGCGACGCGGCCTGGTGCCGCTGGCGCGCGTGGGCGGCAAGACGCTGCGCGACGTGTTCAGGCGCTGACCGCGCCAGGGCGCTTCTAGACTCTTTGCAATGCCGGCACAGGCCTACGCGGGCAAGGAATGCGTCTGCCAGCTCAGGAAGGGCGTCTGCGACCAGAGCTGCGTCCAGGGGATGCTCGACACCCCCTTCTACATCGCCTGCCTGAGGCTCACGGGGCGGCGCTGCGTGGTGATCGGCGGCGGCGACGTCGGCCTCGAGAAGGTCGAGGGCCTGCTCGCGTGCGACGGCGAGGTCACCGTGATCGCGCCGGAGGCGATCGAGCCGCTGCGCGAGCTGGCCGCCGAGGACTCGATCCGCTGGGAGCAGCGCGAGTACGCGGGCGCTCAGGACCTCGAGGGCGTGTTCATGGCAATCGCGGCCACGAGCGACACGGAGGTGAACATCCGCGTCTACGACGACGCCGAGCGGCGCGCGATGCTCGTGAACGTGGTCGACGTGCCCCCGCTCTGCAACTTCATCCTCCCGGCGATCATCCGCACCGGCCCGCTCGCGATCGCGATCTCCACAGCCGGCGCCTCGCCCGCCCTTGCCAAGCGGATTCGCGACGAAATCGCGGACGAATACGGCGAGCCCTACGCGCGCCTCGCGATCCTCCTGAACGAGGTGCGCGGGTGGGCCAAGGGCACGCTGCCCACCTACCAGGACCGCAAGGTCTTCTTCGAGTCGATCGTGAACGGCGACCCCGACCCGATCGAGCTGCTCCGGCGCGGCGATGAGCAGGCGGTGCGCGACCTCATCGCGGCGGCGCAGCGGGTCCACCAGCCTGCCTGACGAGCTCACACACATCGACGAGGCCGGGAGCCCCCGGATGGTCGACGTGGGCGACAAGCAGGTGACGGATCGCCGCGCCGTGGCGCGCGCCGTGGTGCGAATGGCGCCCGAGACTGCCGCCGCGGTCGCGCGTGGTGACGCGCCCAAGGGCGACGTGCTCGGCACGGCGCGCATCGCGGGCATCCAGGCAGCCAAGCGGACCTCCGATCTGATTCCGCTCTGCCACCCGCTGCCGCTGTCGTTCGTCGACGTGCGGATCGAGGTGGCGGGCGACCGTGTGGAGATCGAGACCGAGGCGCGCACGAGCGGCCGGACCGGTGTCGAGATGGAGGCGCTCACGGCCGCGTCCGTGGCGGCGCTGACCGTCTACGACATGGTCAAGGGCATCGAGCGCGGGGTCGAGATCGCCGAGGTCGCGCTGCTCGAGAAGTCCGGCGGCCGCCACGACTGGCGCCGGAGCCGTGACGCCTGAGGAGCGCGAGCTGATCCGCTCGCTCTACGACGCGATGAGCCGCCGCGACGTCGCGGCACTCGAGGCACGATCGGCGCTCAGCGGCGACTTCGAGTGGCGCTCGGCACCCGAGGAGCCGGACGTCCACCTCCGCCGCGGGGCCCGAGAGGCGATTGCGCATTCCAAGGAGCTGCTCGAGACCTTTGATCGCCTGGACCTCGACATCGAGCGGGAGATCGACGTCGGACCCGACCGGGTGATCTTCGACGTGCACATCAGCGTGCGCGGCGCCGCCAGCGGCGCGGCTGGCGAGCGGCGCGAGTTCCATCTCTGGACGGCGGAGGGCGGCCGACCGGTCAGCCTCTACGAGTTCTCCACTCTCGAGGCAATGGAGGCGGCGGGCTGAGGGTGCGCGCGGCGGTGGTCACGGTCTCGACGTCGCTCGCGAACGGCGACGGCGAGGACGTCTCCGGGCCGGCGCTCGTGCGGCTCTGCGAGCAGGCAGGGCTCGAGGTTCAGCACGAGGTGATCTCGGACGACCGCGAGTCGATCGTCGCCGCCCTGAAGCGCCTGGCCGACCACGAGGGCGTGCGGTTCGTCTTCACCACAGGCGGCACGGGGCTCACGGTCGACGACGTGACACCGGAGGCCACGCGGGCCGTGATCGATCGCGAGGCGCCCGGCTACGCGGAGGCGATCAGGGCCGACTCGCGCGAGCACACGCCGCTCGGCCTGCTCACACGGGGGGTCTCCGGCGTGCGCGGCCGGACGCTAATCGTGAACCTGCCGGGCAACCCGAAGGCGATCGAGCAGTCCTGGCCGATCGTCGAGCCGACGCTGGAGCACGCCGCGCAGCTGCTCGAACGCGGCGCCTAGATCGGCCGCCCTCAGTGCAGGCCTTTTTCGCGCAGCTCCCTCTCGGCGGACTCGGACTTGCCCAGGCCCTCGAGCCCCATTCCCCTGAGCACCGGCGGTGCCTTCGTGAACTGGATGTCGGAGTACTGGACCACCTCGACCAGGTTTCCCCACGGGTCGCGGAAGCGGAGGCCGCGGCTGGGCTCTAGCTCCACGCCCGCGTCCTGGAGGGCCTGCCGCACGCGGCCACGATCGTCCACGACAAGGCCGAAGTGGCGCCGGCGGTCGGCCACCGGGTCGTCGCCCTCGGCCAGGGCCAGGAACTGGTCCCCCATGTCGAGGAATGCCATCCCCGGCGTCCGCCCGCGCAGCTCGACCTCGAAGATGCGGCCGTAGAACTCGACCGCCTCGTCCACATCGCCAACCGCCAGCGCGATGTGGTTGATCCCTACCATCCGCGCCACCTGCTGAGCTTAAGGCCCAGTTTGGGGAAGTTGAAGGCTTAGTTCTCGGGCAAGGCGGGAACTAGGCCTAAAGGCGGACAGGACGCCGCCGATGTAGTGCCGTAGAGCTCCTGAATCCAGGAGGGGGGAACTCGTATTGTCCGCGACTTCGCGGCTCATGCTGTTGTTGGTGTGCGCTCTCACGCTTGCGTGGGCACCCGCCTCGCACGCCGCCGCTCCGCCCGACTTCGTCGGGATCACGTCGGAGGACCTCCTCTACGCCCGAGGGGATTACCGCTCCGCCACGATGAACCAGCAGCACTCCGTCGGCGTGCGCCTCATCCGCCAGGTGTTCGACTGGTCCGGGATCGAGACGTCGCCGGGCCACTACGACTTCGGCCTCTATGACACGTTCGTGCGCGATGCCGCCGCAAAGGGGATCTCCGTGCTGGCGGTCCTCCACAACCCGCCGCCGTTCTACTGGCGGGGTGGCAGTCAGCGCCCCTGGTGCCCGCCGCGACAGCTCTCGACCATGGCCGAGTACGCGCGCGCGGCCGTGCGGCGCTACGGCCCGAACGGCTCGCTGTGGAGGGAGAACCCCGGGGCCCCCAGCCTCCCGATCCGCTCCTGGCAGATCTGGAACGAGCCCAACCTGGGGATCTACTGGTGCAACCGGCCCAACCCGCGTGAGTACGCGAGCATGCTTCGCGTCGTCGGCAAGGCCATCAAGAGCGAGGATCCGGGCGCCAACATCGTCACCGCCGGACTGCCCGACAGCAAGCTCAGGTCGGCGATGCCGCTCGACAAATTCATGTCGCGCCTCTATAGGGCGCGCGGAAAGCGGTATTTCGACACGCTCGCGATCAACGGCTACGCGACGAACAATGCCCAGCTCTCCGAGTTGCTCCATCGCGTCCGCCGCCACATGAACCGGAAGCGCGACAGGCGGGCGGGGATCTGGATCACCGAGATCGGCTGGGGCGACGGCGGCCCGCCGCATCGCTACAACGTCGGGGCGGCCGGTCAGGCCGCGCGCATCGCGAACTCGTTCAGGCTGTTCGCGAAACTCGGGCGGAAGCTGCGCCTGCGCGGGGTCGTCTACTACTCCTGGCGCGACCACGAGCCATATCCGCCGAAGTACAACGACATGTGGGGCCTTCACACCGGGCTGCTCGACCTGAACGGCAACCCAAAGCCCGCCTACTACGCCTTCGGGCAGGCGGCTGCGGCGGCGGTCGCGTCTCTTCGCTGAGGATCGCTCCAGCCTCCATAGGCTTCGGCCGTGATGGATGCGGCTATCGAGCTCGAGCGCCTCGAGCGGCGCTACGGCGAGCGGGTCGCGCTCGCCGGCGTGACCGTGAGCGTGCCCGCCGGGGCCACGCTCGCGGTCTTGGGGGGAAACGGGGCGGGCAAGACGACGCTGCTCCGGGTGCTCGCCGGACTGCTCAGGCCGCACGGCGGGAGCGCGCGCGTGCTGGGCGCCGCGCTGCCCGACGAGCGCTGGAGACTCCCCGCGCAGGTGGGTTACCTCGGCCATGAGCCGCTGCTCTATCGCGAGCTGAGCGGGCGCGAGAACCTTCGCTACCACGCCCGCCTTCACAGCCTTCGGCCCTCCAGGGTCGACCATATGCTCGCGGCGGTCGACATCGCGGATCGTGCCGACGAGCCCGTTCGAGACCTCTCCAAGGGCCTCGTCCAGCGCCTTGCCGTAGCTCGCGCGGTCCTTCACGAGCCTCCTCTCCTCCTCCTCGACGAGCCTCGCGCGAACCTCGACCCCGCAGCCGTCGAGCTGCTGGAGCCTCTGATCGGGCGTTCGTCGGGGCGCACGAGGGTGCTCGTAAGCCATGACGTGGAGGGCGCGCTGGCGGAGTCGGACCTCGCGCTCGGCCTAAAAGCCGGTCGTCCTGCGCCCGTCGACGCGGAGCTCTACCGGTGATCGCAGCGGCCCGCACCATCCTGCGCAAGGACCTGCTGATCGAGCTGCGCACGAAGGAGTCCGTGCCGGCGATGGTGCTCTTCTCCATCACGGTCTACGTCCTCTTCCACTTCGGGCTCGACCGCGACTCGCTCGACGGCGAGCTCGCGTCGGGCGTGCTCTGGGTAACGCTGCTGCTGGCAGCGGTGATAGGGGTGTCGCGGCTGTTCGCCGCCGAGCGCGAGCAGGGCGGGATCGACGGCCTGCTGCTGGCGCCCGTGGACCGCACCGCACTGTTCCTCGCCAAGGCGGCGGCGCTGTTCCTGTTCCTGACCGCGGTCGAGCTCGTGGCGGTGCCCGCGTTCGCGCTCCTGTTGCTCGGGCCAGGCCTCGGCGGTGCGCTTCCGGAGCTGCTCGCCGTGCTCGCGCTGGGCAATCTCGGCCTGGCCGCGGTGGGCGCGCTGGTGGCCGCGCTGGCCGCCGAGACGCGCGCGCACGAGCTGATCGTGCCGCTCCTGCTGCTGCCGCTGCTCGTCCCGGTGCTGATCGCATGCGCTCAGGCGACCGAGCCGCTGTTCCGCCAGGAGGCGGGTCCGGAGGACCTCGGCCGCTGGCTTTCACTCCTCACTCTTTACGATGTGGTGTTCGTGCTTCTCTCAGTCGCGGTCTTCGACTTTCTCCTCGAGGACTGATGTATTCCAAGGGCCTCGCTCCACTCGCCGCAGCCACCGCCGTGACCATCACGACGGCGTTCGCCCTGGTGTTCTTCTACGCGCCGAACGACGCCGACCAGGGCTTCGTCCAGAAGATCTTCTACGTGCATGTGCCGATGGCGATCGTGGCGCTGTGCGGGTTCATCGCCGGCGGCGTGTTCGCGATCAGACACCTGCGGAGCGGCGATGCGTCCTGGGACCTGCGCTCGTACGTGGCGATCCACCTGTCGATCATCCTTGGCGTCGGCGTGCTCGCGACCGGCGCGATCTGGGCGCGGGCGTCCTGGGGCCACTGGTGGGTGTGGGACGAGCCGGTGCTCGTCTCGTTCCTCGTGGTCTTCCTCCTGTACTGCGTCTACTACCCGCTGCGCTTCTCGATCGAGGACCCGGGCCGGCAGGCGCGCTACTCGTCGGTGTTCGCAATCGCGGCCGGCGCCTTCGTGCCGCTGAACTTCGTGGCCGTGCGGCTGGCGGAGGCGTACACGCACCCGCGCGTGCTGTCGCAGACAGGCGGCGACCTCCCGGGCGACATGCGCCTGACCTTCCTGGTGTCGCTCCTCGGGATGGCGCTCCTGTTCGTGACCCTGTGGAAGCTCGAGCTGACCGCCAAGCATGCGTCGATGCAACTCAAGAGGTTGAGGAACCGTGCCCGCGTTGCCGCTTGACGAGGCGGGGAAGTACGTCGCCGGGGCGTACGTGGTGTTCGTGGCGCTGATCCTCGTCTACGTCGCGATCATCGGGGCGAAGATCGCGCGGATCGACCGGCAGATCTCCGAGCTGGTTCCGTCGGAGGACGACGAGTGACCGGCGAGCTGCTCGCGCTCGGCGCCAACCACAAGACCGCGCCGCTTCCGCTGCGCGAGAAGATCGCCCTGCCGGACGGGCGCGCGGCTCGGGTGCTGGCGGAGCTCGTGGACCACGAGGCGGTGCACGAGGCGGTGGCGATCTCCACCTGCAACCGCACCGAGCTCTACCTCGTGACGGCCGACCCCGTCGAGGCCGAGAACCTCGCCCTCGGGATCCTGTCGCGGCAGGCGGGGATGCGACCCACGGAGCTGCTCGGCGCGATCTACTCGCTGCGCGGCAGCGCCGCGGTGGAGCACCTCTTCTCGGTGACGGCGGGGCTCGACTCGATGATCGTCGGCGAGGCCGAGGTCCAGGGTCAGGTCAAGCGCTCGTACGAGATGGCGCTCGTCGAGGGCGTGACCGGCCCGGTGACCAACCGGCTGTTCCGCGATGCGCTCGGCACGGGCAAGCGCGTGCGGACCGAGACGGACGTGTCGAGGTCGAGCGTCTCGGTGTCGTCGGTGGCCGTGAAGCTGGCCTCCGACTTCCTCGGCGACCTGTCGGGGCGCCGAGTGCTCGTGATCGGCGCGGGCGAGAACGCCGAGCTCACGGCGCGCGCACTGCGCGACCGCGGCGTCGAAGCGCTGTTCGTGGCGAACCGCCGCTACGACCGGGCCCTGGGACTGGCGCAGCGCTACGGCGGTCGGGCGATCGCCTTCGACTCGCTTCCGGGTGAGCTGGAGCACGCCGACATAGTTGTGAGCTCCACGGGCGCGCCGCACCAGATCGTCGGGCGCGAGGAGCTCGAGTTCGTGGCCGCGTCGCGGATGGGGCGCCCGCTCGTGATGATCGACCTCGCGGTGCCGCGCGACATCGAGCCGAGCGTGCGCGACTGCCCGGGGATCGCTCTCTACGACATGGACGACCTCCAGGCCGAGGTGGCGCGCAACCTGACCGGGCGCCAGGCCGAGGCCGACGAGGCGCTCGTGATTGTGCGCGAGGAGGTCGCGCGCTTCGACGACTGGCTCGACAGCCTCGACGTGGTGCCGACCATCTCCGCGCTGCGCCGCCGCGGCGACGAGATCGTGGAGCAGGTGCTGCGCGAGAACGAGTCGCGCTGGGAGTCGCTGTCCGAGGCCGACCGCGAGCGGGTGGCCATGATGGCGGGCGCGGTGGTGAGCCGCCTGCTGCACGAGCCCACGCGCACCCTGCGCGACGCAGCGGGCGAGGGCAGCTCGTACCGCTACGTACACGCGCTCCACGAGCTGTTCGGGCTCGAGGCCGCGTTGCGGCCGCCGGAGGACGCGCCGGCCGAGGTCACACGGCTGGACGCCCGCCGCCGGCACAGCGAGCGGTGATCCGGCTCGGGACGCGCGGCAGCGCGCTCGCCCTGGCACAGGCCCGGATGGTCGCGGAGCGGCTGCCGGCCGAGGTGGAGATCGTGCCGATCACCACCGCAGGGGACTCAAGGGGTCAGACCCCTTTAGGTAGGTCGAGGGTTCGTTACGACAGGTCGCGGCCGGACCCGGTCCCCACCGACAAGTCGCGCTTCGTCAAGGAGATCGAGGAGGCGCTACTCGCGGGGGAGATCGACGTGGCGGTGCACTCGGCCAAGGACGTCCCGACGGACTTCCCCCGCGGTCTGCTGCTGAACGCCGTCCTGGAGCGCGCCGACCCGCGCGATGCCATCTGCGGCGCCGACTCGCTCGAGGATCTGCCCGAGGGCGCCGTGGTCGGCACGTCCAGCCTGCGCCGCCGGGCCGAGCTGCTGGCTCTGCGACCGGACCTCGACGTGCGTGACATCCGGGGCAACGTCGACACACGCCTCCGGCGCCTTGCCGACGGCGACTTCGACGCACTGGTGCTCGCGCAGGCCGGCCTCGACCGGCTGGGGCGCGGCGGCGAAGGCCGGCCACTCGACCCAGAGGTCTTCGTGCCGGCCGCCGGCCAGGGCTGCCTCGCCGTGCAGCTGCGCGATGCCGATGAGCCCATGGGCAAGGCGACCTTCGGCCTCACCGATTTCGCCACGGACGTCCGCCTGAGGGAGGAGCGCTGTGTCGTGCGCCAGCTCCGCGCAACGTGCAACACGCCCATCGGCGTGCATGCGGCGGGGACCCCCGACGACACGCTCAGGCTCACGGCGTTCATAGGACTACCGGACGGCTCACGCTGGATTCGCGACGAGCTCGAGCTGCCGTTCCTCGACGCCGCCGGCCGCATCGGCCTGAACGTCGCGGCGCGCCTGCGCCGGGCGGGCGCCGACGAGCTGCTCGCCGAGGCCGAGCGAGCGGTGGCAGCCGGATAGCGTTCTCCGCGTGAGCGCGATGGTCTATCTGGTCGGCGCCGGCCCCGGCGACCCGGGGCTCATGACGCGACGGTCGCTCGAGCTGGTCGCCTCGGCGGATGCGATTCTGTACGACCGCCTCATCCCTCCCGGCGCGCTCGACGGGGCGCGGCCGGATGCCGAGCTGCGCTACGTCGGCAAGGAGCCGGGCGCGGCGGCTGTCACGCAGGCGGAGACGAATGAGCTTCTCATCGAGCTGGCGCGCGCCGGCAAGCGCGTCGTGCGCCTCAAGGGAGGCGACCCGTTCGTTTTCGGCCGCGGCGGCGAGGAGGCGGAGGCGCTCGCCGCGGCAGGTGTCCCGTTCGAGGTGGTGCCGGGCGTGACCGCGGGGGTCGCGGCGCCCGCGTACGCCGGCATTCCCGTCACTCATCGCGACGCCGCGTCGGCAGTCGCGTTCGTCACCGGTCACGAGGATCCCGAGAAGCCGGGCTCGGCGCTCGACTGGGAGGCGCTCGCCCGCTTTCCCGGGACGCTCGTGTTCTACATGGGCATCAAGAGGCTGCCGCTGATCGCCGAGCGGCTCGCCGCGGCGGGACGCGATCCTGACGAGGCGGTCGCGGTGGTCGAGCGCGGCACGCATCCGGGCCAGCGATCCATCGTCGACACGCTCGGCGGCATCGCCGCGCGGGTTGAGGCCGAGGAGGTCCGGCCGCCCGCGATCACGGTGGTCGGGCCTGTGGCCGAGCTGCGGGAGACCATCTCCTGGCTCGAGCGGCGTCCGCTGCACGGCGAGGTGGTGGCGGTCACGCGCGCCCGCGCCCAGGCAAGCAGCCTCGCCGCGCGGCTGCGCGAGCTGGGAGCCGACGTGGTCGAGACGCCCGCAATCCGCATCGAGCCGCTGATGGTCGAGGGCGCGCTCCGCGACGCGATCGACCGAATCGAGGACTACGCGCTCGTCTGCCTCACGAGCCCGAACGGGGTGCGACTGCTGTTCGACGCGCTGGAATCGGCCAGCCGTGATGCGCGCGCGCTCGCGGGCGCAACCATCGCGGCCATCGGGCCGGGCACCGCCGCGGCGCTTGGCGAACACGGCATTCGTGCCGACATCGTGCCGGAGCGCTTCGTGGCCGAGGCGCTTGTCGAGGCGCTCGAGCCGATCGAGGTGGATGGCCGGCGCGTCCTCGTGGCTCGTGCGGCGGAGGCTCGGAGCGTGCTGCCGGATGCCCTCCGCGCGCGCGGCGCGGCTGTGGACGATGTCGCCCTCTACGAGACCGTTGCCGAGCCGCTCACCGAGGCCGGCCGCGCGGCCCTGGAGCGGGCCACGTACGTCACGTTCACGTCCAGCTCCACGGTCCGCTTCCTCGTGGAATCGGGCGCACGACCTCCGGCGGGCGCGCGGATCGTGTCGATCGGCCCGGTCACATCCGCGACGGCCGAGGAACACGGCCTTTCGGTCGACGTCGAGGCCGAGCGTCACGACATCGACGGCCTCGTCGACGCCCTGAGAGCCGACGCCACGCAGCGCAGGGTCCCGGCGTGATCGTCACGCTGCTCACCGACTACGGCCGCAATGACGACTTCGTCGGTGTCTGCCACGGCGTGATCCTCGGGATACATCCCGACGCCGAGATAGTCGACATCACGCACGGGATCGAGCGCTACGCGGTCCGTCAGGGAGCGCTGGTGCTGCGCAACACGCTCCCGTACATGCCGAGCGGGGTGCACGTGGCGGTCGTGGACCCGCAGGTGGGCACCGAGCGCCGCGCGATCGCCCTCAGGACCGGTGACGGCCGCATTCTCGTCGGGCCGGACAATGGTCTGCTCAGCCTCGCCTGGGAGCGCTGCGGCGGGGTCGAGCTGGCGGTCGATGTGACCCGCTCCCCACACCGGCTCGAGCCGGTCTCGGCGACCTTCCACGGCCGCGACATCTTCGCGCCGGTGGCCGCGCATCTCGCGTCCGGCGCCGAGCTCGCCGACGCGGGCGATCCGCTCGAGCCGGACTCGCTCGAGCGCGTGCAGCTCCCCGAGCCGCGCGAGGAGGATGGGGCGGTCGTGGCACACGCCCTCGTGATCGACCACTTCGGGAACGTCGGACTGAACGTGGATCACGAGCGTCTGGCCGGGACCGGCATCACGCTCGGCGGCCGGGTGGCGGTCGAGGCTGCGGGCGAGCGCTACGTGGCCACTTACGCGCAGACGTTCGCCGACGTGAAGCCGGGCGAGCTACTCGTCTACCAGGACGCCTACCGGACGCTCGCGCTCGCCATCAACCGCGGCGACGCGGCCGGCACGCTCAGCCTCGACGTGGATGCCGAGGTGCGGCTGCGGCCGCAATGATCGGCACGCCGCGCGTACACCACCGCCTGACCGACTCCACGAGCGAGCGCGCGAAGGAGCTCGCCGCGGCGGGCGCGCCACACGGCACGCTCGTGACGGCGGACGAGCAGACGGCGGGTCGCGGCCGTCAGGGGAGGGTGTGGACGGCGCCGCCCGGTTCGTCCGTGCTGATGTCGCTGGTGCTGCGAGAGCTGGACGAGCTGCTGCCGCTCACGGCGGCAGTGGCGATCTGCGAGGCGCTCCCGGTCGACGCGGCGATCAAGTGGCCAAACGACGTGTGGATCGACCGGCGCAAGGTCGCGGGCATCCTTGTCGAGGGGAGGCCGCAGGAGGGATGGGCCGTGCTGGGAGTGGGCCTGAACGTTACGACGGACGTCTTCCCGCCCGACATTGCCGAGACCGCGACCTCGCTCCGTCTCGCGGGCGTCCAGGCGACCCCCGAGAGTGTCCTCGGCGGCCTCCTGGCCTCGCTCTCGCGATGGCTCGGCGCTCAGCCCGATGCGGTGCTGGCCGCCTGGCGCGCTCGGGATGCATTGAAGGGCGAACGCGTCCGCTGGGCGGACGGCGAGGGAATCGCCGACGGCATCGACGACTCAGGCGCGCTCCTAGTGGTGACCGGAAACGGTCACGTCACACTCGAAGCGGGCGAGATACACCTGCAGCGCTGATGGCGAGGCAAGCAAACATTCCGGGACTATTTGTCCCGTTTTGTTTGGGATGCCTGCCGGGGGCTGCCGTCGGGGGCGCTAGGCGGCGTCGCGGTCCGGAGCGTCAGCGTCGCGATCGGGAGCATCGGCGTCGGATTCGGGGGCCTCGGCGTCGCGGTCCGGCGCGTCCGTCGAATCCTCGTCGGGCTGGTCCGTCGTGTCCCCTGAATCGCTCGTGTCCGCCGCGTCGTTCGCCGCCGCCGTCGCCGCCGCTGCGTCCGCTGAGCCGTTCGACTCCCCCGCGCCCCTCTTCTTGCGGCGGCGGCCGCCTCGGCGGCGCTTGCCCTTCGGGAAGTTTCGGAGCAGCTCGCGGGCCAGCGCGCTCGGCTTGCGAGCCATTCGCATCCGGGCGCCGTCCAGCACCTGCTGTGCCTCCGGCGTGTGCGCCAGCGCGGCCGCCAGCAGTGCCGCCGACAGACGGCGGTCCTGCTTGCGGGCCGCCTGCACCAGCCGGCGCGCGTTCCGCGCATGGGCCGCGCCGGCCGAGTTCACCAGCAGCCCGAGCAGGCGCTTCGTCTCCGGCCAGCGCTGCACCGCGTACTCCTCGTGGACCTCGCGCGAGTACTCGGCGAGGTGCCAGAGCCAGCGCGCCGCCTGGTCGCGGCGGCCGATCTGGCGCTCGGTGAGCGCCTGGAGCAGGACCTTCACGCCCTCGCGGCGCTCGTCACGCGACCAGCCGCCCACGATCTCAACGGCATCGTCGAACGCCTCCGAGTCGCGCAGGTTGCCCACCTCGCCCAGTGCCCTCAGCCGCAGCTGGGTGTTGCGGTTGCGGCGCAGGCAGGTGATCAGGAACAGCCGCCGCAGCTCGCCCGTCGAGTCGAAGTGCAGCATCGCCTTGGCCCGGCGCCAGTTGTTCGACGCGACGCGCGCCCCCGCGAGCATCGCCCACGCCTGCTGCTCGCCCCAGCTCAAATGCTCGACCGCGATGCGCCACAGCTCGCGCTCGAAGACCTGTGCGCGCCGCTCGCCGTCCGCCGTAACGGGCACCACGCGGCGCTCGACCCGAAGCCGCCTGCCGCGCCCGCGGCGCACCGGGCCGACCACGATCGCCCCGCCGCGATACACGTCGCGGTCGAGCAGCGAGTGGAGCGTCACGACCGGGTCGTCGTTCGGCGTCGCGGGGTGTACGAAGTCCACGATGATCCCCGACTCCTTGCCGGGCGTGCGGCGCGTCACGCGGCCCACGCGCTGCTGATAGACGCGCTTGGAAGCCGTGGGCGCCAAATGCATGCAGACCGTCGCGCGCGGCGAGTTCCAGCCCTCTGCCAGCAGCTGAGCGTTCACGAGCACGTCGATCTCGCCGCGCTCGTAGGCGGCCAGGATCCTGGTGAGCTCGCGCTTCGGCGTCTCGCCGGAGACCGCCTTCGCCTTCATCCCCGCATCCTGGAACGCCTTGGCGACGTTGTGCGCGTGCTTCACGCCGGCCGAGTAGACGACCCCCGGCAGATCCTTGAAGCGCGTCTTGTAGAGGTCGGCAACCGCCAGGTTGAACGGGGTCTGGTCCAGCAGCGCGGCCAGCTCTTCCTGGTCGAAGTCCTGGTCCACCTCGCCGCGCCGCAGCGGGACCTTCGCGATCGAGCGCACGCCCACACCCGGCGGGATGCGCACGTCGCGCAGCGGCGCGATCACACCGCGCCGGGCCGCCTGGGCGAGGTCGAAGCGCGACGTCTGGGTGGGGAACAGGTCGGTGACGTGCCGAGCGATCAGCGCGCCGGTTGCGGTCATGCCCACGAACACCGGCCCGATCCACTGGCGGATCGAGGCGCTCGTCTTCTCGCCCAGCGCGGTGTGCGCCTCGTCGCAGATCACGATCGTGTAGGCGTCCGAGACCCTCCCGGCGTTCCGCACGAACCACTGGTAGGTCTCCACGGTCACCGGGCCACCCGCCGGCGGCTCCCCGCCGCCGTTCTTCAGCAGCGGCGCCGAGATGCGCTTCTTGTAGCCGCGGTCGCGCAACTCGCCGAGGAACTGGTCCACCAGGTTGCGCCGGTGGGTGAGGATCAGGATGCCGCCGGTGCGCGACGCCTCGACAAAGCCGAGCGCGGCGACCGTCTTCCCGGCTCCGGTGGCGTGCTCGAACCAGAAGCGGCGAGCGGCGCCCGGGTCTTCCGCCACGGCGTCGGCCGCGGCCTCCTCCTCGGCCTCCTCGTCGGGATCCCAGTCGAGCGGCTCCTCGTCGGGCAGCTCGTCGCCCTCGATCTCGACCTCGCCCGAGTGAAGCTCCTCGAGCGTGGCGCCCCCCCTGCCGTTGCGGCCGATCAGAAGCTCGGACTCCAGGGCGATCAACGTGCCCGAGAGCGCGTCCACCTGGTGGGCCGAGAGCGTCGTACCGTCCGCGAGGTGGGGCTCCTCCTCAGCGAGCAGCCGCTCCAGCCCGAGCATCAGCGAGAACTCGCGCCTCCACTCGACCGACGGCTCGCTGCGGCCCGCATCGATCTCCCTCAGGGCCGCATCGAGCGCGGCACGGCGTGCGCCGTCCTCCGCGAGAGCGGCAGCGGGGTCCTCGCCATCGAGCACGAAGGACTCACGCGCGAATTCCTCGGCGCGCTTCAGTTCATCGCCGGCAACCGGCGAGGCATCGGCCACGGAGCTTCTCTCAGCCACGGATTAAGGCGTTCTTCGTTAAGAGGGGACGTACCGAGTTGCTCGTCAGGAGACAGCGGGGTACGCCCGTGGTGCGCCGCCGTTCTCTTGAGTCCCGCGAGTAACGGCGGACCAGGTCCTTGGGGGGACGCTTGGCGTCTACCTATTGAAGCACACCGCGCTCGAAATGGGGGCACCCACGGCTCTGCCATCCTTGGGCGCGTGCGTCGGCTGACCGCCGTACTCCTCCTTCTGGCAGCCCTCGCGGGGTGCAATTCCGACGACGCCCCGCCGTCCGCGAGCTTCTTCCCCGGCGGGCAGGACGCGTTCAAGGCGAAGCTCGAGAAGGAACGCGGCAGGCCGATCGTCGTGAACAAGTGGGCCAGCTGGTGTCCGCCCTGCCGGCTCGAGTTCCCGTTCTTCCGCGACCAGGCCAAGAAGCGCAAGGGCGAGGTCCTGTTCATCGGCGTGAACTCGAACGACAACCGCGGCGACGCGGAGGACTTCCTCAAGAAGGAGCCCGTCCCCTACAAGCACTTCGAGGACCCGAAGCTCGAGATCGCGGCCGTCTTCAACGCCGTCGTGGCCTTCCCCAGCACGGCCTTCTACGACTCGAAAGGGAAGCTCGTGTTCGTCCACCAGGGCGGATACTCGAACGAGGACGCCCTGGCGGAGGACATCGACCGCTACGCCCGCTGACCGTGGACGTCCGCGAGACACGCAGCGACGACGAGGTGACCGCGGCGCTTGCGCTGCGCTCTCGCGTGTTCTGCGACGAGCAGGGTGTCTCGTTCGAGGCCGACCAGGACGGCCGCGACCCCGAGGCCACGCACATCGTGGCAGTCGATGAGGGTGCGGTGATAGGCACCTGCCGCCTGCTCTTCCGCGGGCAGGTGGCTCGGCTGGGGCGGCTGGCCGTGGAGCCGGATCGGCGCGGAGACGGTATCGCGGCCGCGATCCTGCGCGAAGCCGACCGGGTCGCCGCCGAGGCGGGCGCCGAGTCGATCGCCCTTCACGCGCAGACCTACGCGCAGGCGCTCTACGAGAACGCCGGCTACATGGAGTACGGGCCCACCTTCGTGGAGGAGGGCATCGAGCACGTGGCGATGGAGAAGCGGCTTGCTTAGGGACTCAACTCCTCGTCTCCGTCGGCACCGGAGTCTCGTCGGTGAGTCCTGAGCTGAGAATCGACCCGCTGACCGGGTTGCGCGTGATCGTCGCGGGCGAGCGCGGCTCGCGGCCGGGCGCGTTCCTCGACGTCGCCCCACGCGCGCCGATCGAGCCAGAGAGCGATCCCTTCGCGGCCGGCCACGAGGACCAGACGCCGCCCGAGGTCTACGCGCTGCGCGAGAACGGCGCCTGGCAGGTGAGGGTCGTGCCGAACCTCTATCCGGCTCTCTCCGAGGACGGCGCCGCCGACGCCGGCTCCGACCCTCTGGGCGCCGGCCGAGGCGAGCCGGACCTGTTCGCCAGCCGGCCGGCCCGCGGCGCGCACGAGGTGGTGGTGAACGCACCGGACCCGGTGACCTCCTTGGCGGAGCTGCGACCGGAGCAGGTCGAGACCGCCATGTCGGTCTGGCGCGAGCGCATGCGCACGCACGCGGACGCCGCCTACGTGCACGTGATCGTTAACGAGGGCAAGGAGGCGGGCGCGTCGCTTCCGCACACCCACGCGCAGCTCTATGCGCTGCCGTTCGTGCCGGCCGCGGTGGCCCGCGAGCGCGAGCGCTTCACGGCCTACTCGGACCGCACCCAGGGCCGGAACCTGCTCGAGGACCTCGTGCAGGAGGAGGTGCGCCGGCGCGAGCGCGTCGTCGCGATCGACGAGGAGGCGGTGGCGATCGCGCCCTTTGCGGCCCGTGTGCCGTTCCACATCCTGATTGCTCCGCGGCGCCCTGTGGCGCGTTTCGCGGACGACGGCCCGCTCGGCGGCCGCCTGCTTCACCAGGTGCTGAACCGCCTCGGCGGGGCGCTCGGGACGCTGCCGCCGCTCAACATGTGGGTGCGGACCGCGCCCCGCGACGCGGCCCACTTCTGCTGGCGCATCGAGATCCTGCCGCGACTCGCCCAGCTCGCCGGGCTGGAGATCGGCACGGGCGTCCACCTGAACGTCCTGGCGCCCGAGGACGCGGCGCAGCGTCTGCGCGACGCCGGCCCGTAGCGCGCTTGCGCTAGCTTCCCCGCCGCCGATGCCGCCCGTGCCGAGACAGGTGCCGCTGTTCGCTGCCGAACCTCCGCA
>JBKPBS010000083.1:0-40181 GCA_046726915.1 Actinomycetota bacterium | reverse complement strand
GAGGAGGCGGTCTGGGAGAAGATGAGCTTCGCCTCGCACCTGCGGATCCGGCGGCTGGGAGAGTTCACGGTGGGGACGGACCTGTTCCGCTCGGACTCGCTGGCGCTCGTCCAGCTCCTGATCCTCTACCACGTGGTCACGGCGCGGGCGGCGCTGTCGATCGGCGGGTCACCGCCGCGTGCGGATCCTCGTTTCCCGACGGGGTCTGACTCGGCTTTGCACGCTTAGGCGTTTCTCTATACGTTCTTCAGTACGTATGGCGGTGACGCTTACGCAGCTGGTCGCCTTCCTGACCGTTGTGAGGCGCGGGTCGGTTACGGCGGCGGCGGAGGAGCTGGTGGTGACGCAGCCGTCGGTCTCCGCCGCCGTCTCCGCGTTGGAGCGGGAGCTCGGCGTGCGGTTGACCGAGCGGTCCGGTCGGACCGTGCGGCCGACCGCGGCGGGCGTGGCGTATGCGCCCTATGCGGCTGACGTGCTCGGGCTGCTCGCGCAGGGTGCGCGTGCGGCTCGCGAGGCGGAGGAGGCGCGGCCGCACACCCTGCGGATCAGCGCGGTCACAACGGCAGGCGAGTACCTCGTGCCGCAGCTGATCCAGGCGTTTCGCGAGCGGAGGCCGGAGGTGGAGATCTCGCTCGACGTGGGGAACCGGGAGGTCGTCTTCCAGCGCGTTCTGGACCACGACGTCGACGTCGCGGTGACGGGCCGGATCCCGGACGACGCCCGGCTCGTGGGGGAGGACTTCGCGGACAACGAGTTCGTTTTGATCACCAGCTCGGGCGATCCGCTTGCCCGGCGTCGCTGGGTCGCAATGGAGGACCTCGAGTCGCGGCCGTGGCTGCTGCGCGAGCCCGGCTCGGGCACGCGCACCCTCTGCGAGGAGTTCCTGGCGTCGCGCGGGATCGAGCCGAACGTGCTGACGCTCGGCTCGAACGGAGCGATCAAGCAGGCGGCGCGAGCCGGCCTCGGAGTGGCGCTGCAGTCCCGGGCGGCCGTGGAGCTGGAGCTGAAGCTCGGCCTGCTCGACACGATCACGCCACGCGGAGGCCTGCCCGAGCGCCGCTGGCACGTGGTCCGAAGCGCAATCGGCCCAGTGCGCGAGGACGCGGCAGCCTTCATGAGCTTCTGCAGCTCGCCGGCAGCCCGGCACGCGCTGGCGGGCTGAGCTCCGCCGACCCCGCTCCGCCGCGGGGCCAACGACGGGCATTGAAGGCCGCTCTCGGCCGGGTGGTAGAGATTGGTTGCGCATTGCGCAACGATCCTCTGCCACCTGGAGGTGTACGACGCGGGCCCCTGCATCCACCGCGGCGCCCGCCTCTGAGGCCAGCTCGTCCGGCGTCCGCGGAAGAGCCGGACGCTCCCGATGGGCGTTGAGCGCGGCCTGCAGCAGTGCCACCCGGGGCAGCCTAGTTCGCGGGTAGCCGCCCCGCGGCACGAACTACGGGCATTGAAGGGCAGGGTCCGGGCCAGGTGGGCTGTCCAAGTGGGGGATATGGCAACTTAGGCAGCCCACCTGGTGGACGGGGCTGTCCTCAATGCCGGTCGTGCGCCGGCGCGAGCGGGCGGCCGGGGGAACCTCAGCCCGCCAGCGCCGGCGCCGGCTGGTCGGCCAGCACCGCGTCGAGCGCGGACAGGACACGGTCCGCTGTCTCGATGCTTGCGTTCTGGCCCATCAGGCCGATCCGCCACATCGCGGGTGCGTCGGGTCCGAGCCCTCCTCCGATCTCTATCCCGTGCTCGCGGAGCATCCGGCCCTGCACGGCCTTGCCGTCCACGCCGTCGGGCACGCGCACCGCGGTGAGTGGCGCGAGCCGGTAATCCGGATCGGCCAACAGCTCAAGCCCGCGCGACTCCACCGCACTCTGAAGGTGGGCGGCCGCCTCGGCGTGCCGCTCCCAGCGCGCCTCGAGCCCCTCAAGGAGCACGCCGCGCAGCGCCTCGTGAAGAGCGTAGATCGCCAGGATCGGCGCGGTGTGGTGATAGGTCACCGGCCGCTCGATCCAGTACCGCTCCAGCAGCAGCAGGTCGAATGAGAACGGCACCGGCGTGCGGCGCGAGCGCAGCCGCTCGAGCGCCCGCTCGGACACCGCGACCGGCGACATCCCGGGTGGCGCCGCGAGGCACTTCTGCGTGCACGAGTAGGCGAAGTCCACGCCCCAGGCGCCCACGTCGAGCGGCACTCCGGCGAGCGAGGTCACGCAGTCGGCCATCAGCAGCGTGTCGCGGTCGCGGAGCAGGTCGCCGAGCTGTGCGAGCGGATGCTCAACGCCGGTGGAGGTCTCGGCATGCACCACGGCGACCATCCGCGCACCCGGATGGCGATCGAGCTCCTCCATCAATGCGTCGTTGGAAACGCACTCGCCCCAGTCGGCCTCGACGGTCACGACGGAAGCGCCGGCGCGGCGCGCGATCTCGCTGATCCGCCGGCCGAAGAACCCGCACTGGCCGACGATGACGGTGTCGCCGGGCTCGAGCAGGTTCGTCAGGCCGGTCTCCATCCCGGCCGTGCCGGTGCAGTGGAGCGGCAGCACGAGCCCGTCGGGCATCCGGTAGACGCGCCGCATCATGTCGACGACGTCGAGCAGGATCTCGTGGAGGTCGGGGTCGAGGTGCCCGAGCATCGGCCTGCTCATCGCCTCGAGTACCGCTGGGTCTACGTTCGTGGGGCCGGGGCCGCAGAGGAGTCGCTCGGGCGGCCGGAGCTGAGGGAGGTCCATCACGTCAGGGTGCCGGAACTTCACCGTGAACACAAGCTAAGAGTTTTGCGTAACACATAGACAAATTTCTCTAAGAACTCTTGCCGGATCGGCCGCTCACCGCTCTACTCCCGGCATGACGCCTACCAAGACCCGTCTCCACCGCAGCGAGCTCGCCGTGCCGGGCAGCAACGTACGCATGCTCGAGAAGGCCCCGTCGCTCGGCGCCGACGTGGTGATGCTCGATCTCGAGGACGCCGTCGCGCCCGACGACAAGGAGCAGGCGCGCATCAACCTCGTCGATGCGCTGCGCGAGCAGGACTGGTCGCGCTGCTCCGTGTCGGTCCGCATCAACGGGCTCGACACGCACTGGTGCTACCGCGACATCGTCGACGTCGTCGAGCAGGCCGGCGAGCACGTGGACGCGATCGTGATCCCCAAGGTGAGCGGCGCTGGCGACGTGCACCTGGTGGCCACGCTCCTCACCCAGATCGAGGAGGCGATGGGGCTCGAGCGCAAGATCGGGCTCGCGGTCCTGATCGAGACCGCCCTCGGAATGGTGCACGTGGACGAGGTCGCCCAGGCGTGCCCTGACCGGATGGAGGCGATGATCTTCGGGGTCGCCGACTACGCCGCCTCGATCCAGAGCCATACCGCGTCGATCGGCGGCGTGGACGAGAACTACTCCGTGCTCACCGACCCGAACGGCTCGGAGGAGCGCGACCGCCACTGGGGCGACCAGTGGCACTACCCGCTCGCGCGGATCGCCGTGACATGCCGGGCGTACGGGCTGCGGCCGATCGACGGACCCTATGGCGACTTCACCGACCCCGAGGGCTACCTGGCGGCGGCGCGCCGGTCAGCCGTGCTCGGCTACGAGGGCAAGTGGGCGATTCACCCGTCGCAGGTCCCGCTGGCGAACGAGGTCTACACCCCGGCGCCGCGGCTCGTGGAGCGCACGCGGCGCATCATCGAGGCGATGCGCGAGGCGGCCACGGAGGGTAAGGGCGCGGTATCGCTGGACGGCCGCCTGATCGACGCCGCCTCGATCCGCATGGCCGAGAACCTGCTGGCGAAGCTCGAGCAGATCGAGGAGCGCGACCCACTGGCGGTGGCACCGGAGCCGCCGGTGGCTGCCGCCGAGCCCGCGCAGGCGGCCTCGTAGGCGTGGAGCGCGCCGGCGGCCGCGGGGCGGAGCGTGCCGGCCGCGTCCCGGTCGCGGAGGCGGCGGATGACCTTCAGGCGGCCTGCCTGGAGCTGCTGCCGGGTTACGCGTGTGCCCGGCGCGAGCCGGAGAGGTGGGCGGTGCTCACGCCAGCGTGCCTCGCGCGGCGCCCGGTCGCGCGGACCGGGGAACCTGGGCCGCCGGCCGCCGAGCACTTCGACGAGCTTGCGCTGGCCGTCCTGCTCGACCCCAGCGCCGACCCGGGCGGCGTTCTCGTCACCGAGGTCGAGCGGCCGTCCGACATGCTCTGCGCACTGTGGCTCGCTCGCCGCAGCGGCCTGTTCCTGCCCGGATCCACGACACGCGGCTGGGCCGGCTCGCGCTCGCGGCTGGGCCTGGTGCCGTCGTTCAAGCCCGGCTCGCTCGGCCACGCCGCCTACACGCTCGCCACCCTGTATGCCAACGCCGCCTACAAGCGCCACCTCGCCGCCCGCGGGAACGCGCAGCGGGTCCAGCTGGACGCACACGCCGCGGGCGTGCAGGAACGCCTCGCCCGGCAGGCGCGTTCCTGGGGCGTGGAGCTCTCGGTCTAGCCCGCCCGGCGGAAGTTCATGTCGAAGTCGTGCTCCCAGGTGGAGCCCTCGTCGTCCGAGCGCTCCCATCGGCCCTCAATCGTCCGGCTCTGCTCGCCGACCTCCCCGACGAAGCGCTGGTGGAAGTCCTCATCGGCGCGTGAGAGGGTCCACGTCCGGCCGTCGACGCGCGAGTCGTAGACGCGCGCAACGCCGCGAGAGTCGAAGTAGTGCGACTCGCCGTCTCCGATCACCGACACGCTGTCCGGGAACTCGGGACGCTCGACGGTCGTGCGCTGGACGAGGAACTCGCCCAGGCGCTCGACCGTCGCGTGGCCGCGGACCGTCCCATCGGGGAGCGGGATCTCGATGTCCCACTCCCCGACGAGGAAGTCGAGCTCACCCACCGGCGCCCGCCTCCGCGTACATCAGCGAGCCCGGGGTCGTGAGCTTCTCGCCCGTCTCGAGCAGCGTCTTCAAGCCCGAGAGGATCATCGGCCAGCCGCCGTAGAGCTCGGGGTTGGCGTCCTCGGGAAGCTCGTCGTGCGTGACGGTCAGCTGGCACGAGTCCTGGATCTGCTCGATCTCCCAGGTGACCCGCGACGTCCCGGCGGCCTTCACCTCGTCGCTCCAGAGGGCGTTGAAGCTCTGGACGAGCCGGTGCGGCGGATCGACCTCCAGGTTCTCACCCGCCGCGATGTCGACGACTCCAGGGACCGCCGCGGTGTAGCCGGAGCCGTTCGTCCAGTCCGAGTGCGTCTCCACTCCGAAGCTGTACTTCGCCCTCATCTTGGGGTCTGTGATCGCGTCCCAGAGACGCTCCGGGGTCGTCTTGATGTAGATCTCGAAGACCTTCTCCATTGTCCTGTCCTCCAGTGTTCTCTTGAGCCCTGTGAGCGTGGCCGCCCACGGCTCCGCGTACTTGCTCACCCACCGGTCGTGGACGAGCCTGATGGGGACGGGGTTCAGGAAGTGCAGCTTCTCGCGCCCGCGCCGCTTCGTGACCACGAGGTTCGCCTCCTCGAGCACCTTCAGGTGCTTCATCACGCCGAAGCGCGACATCGGGAGCCGTTCCTCCAGCGCTGTCAGGGTCTGCCCGTCCTCCTTGAACAGCTCATCGAGCAGGCTGCGGCGAGTGGGGTCCGCGAGTGCCCTGAACACGTCGTCCATGGACGGAGATAATAGGTGACCAAATGGTCACATGTCAAGGCGGCGGCGGGAACGTGGCGCTCCCCGGCGCCCTGATTGCGGCGGCGTTCCTGCCCTCGCGGGCGCGGCACAGTGCGGCGGTGATCCCGCGCTTCCGGAGCCGGCAGCCGCCTAGTCAGGGAGCGGTGGTAGGTCCGCCAGCCAGGCGGACCTGCCGCCGTTCTGGTCCCACAGGACGGGGAAGAACGACTCGTCGAGCGAGAGGTCGCTTCGCCGTCTGTAACGCGAGTAGATCGGGTCGGTGTTCCGCGGATGGAAGCGTGTCTCCACCGGCACCAGGTGCGACACGAGCGCTCGCCGCTCGACCTCCGACTCGTTCGGACCCGACCCGTGGAACGTGAGCGAGTGGTGGAAGGCGCAGCCGCCCGGCTTCACCACCACCGGCACCCGCTCGATCTCGGCTCCTTCGGGAGCCGCTCCGGTGAGCGGCGCCAGCCAGTCCTCGGGCGCGTGGAAGCTGCCGCGGTCGGGCGGCGCCTTCGGCCACAGGTGCGACCCGCGGACGTACTCGATCGTGCCGCCCTCGGCGAAGGTCTCGTCGAGCGCCACCCAGCAGGTGATCATCTCGGGCGGGGAGAGGTAGCCCGCGTAGGAGCCGTCCTGGTGCATGCCGAGCGACTTGGTCCCGGGCGGCTTCCACAGGCAGTTGTCCTGGAGCATGCGGGTGCCGCGATAGCCGCCGAGCCGGGCGGCGATGCGGCCCGTCTTCTCGCTCAGCACCTGGGCGGCGATGAGGTCGTCGGCGCGCCAGCCGTTGCAGATCTGGCGGGTCACGTCGTCGCGGTCTCGGCCTCGCTTCCAGTTCACCTCGTCGGGGGCGATGCCGGTCGCGTAGTCGCCGTCGAAGAGGGCGGCAAAGCGCCCCCGAAGCGTTTCGACCGCCGCCAGCGAGACGAGGCCTTCCTCGATGATGAGGAAGCCGTCGCGGCGGAAGCTCTCGACCTGATCGTCGGTGACCTCTTGAACCAATTTGTCCAGGTAGCCTAACTTCCCGTGACGGAGCTCGGCAAGCAGCCGCTGGAGTCGTTTCTCGACGCGGTCGCGGAGGGCACGCCGGCGCCCGGCGGCGGCAGCTCGGCGGCCGTCACGGCCGCGCTCGCGGCGGCCCTCGTCGAAATGGCGGCGCGACTCGGCTCGATGGATGAGGCGGCCGAGCGGGCGAGCGCGCTCAGGTCACAGGCGCTGAGGCTGGCCGAGGAGGAGCTGACGTCATACGCGCCGGTGCTGGACGCGCGCACCTCGGAGGAGCGCTCGGCGGCGCTGGCTGCCGCGAGCGAGCCCCCTGCCCAGGTCGCCGAGGTCGCGGCCGAGGTCGCCGAGCTGAGCGCGGACGTGGCGGCGTCCTCCTCGCCCGCGGTGCGCGGCGACGCCTTGACGGGCGCGACAATCGCGGAGGCCGCCGCCGCAGCGGCCGCGCGACTCGTCGAGATCAACCTCGGCAGCGGCGAGCTCGTCGAACGCGCCCGGCAGGCCGAACAGCGAGCCGGGAACGCCCGGGCATCCGCAACCGCGTAGACCTTCGCCGCGATATACGCGGCAAAGGTAGACCTGGTCGATGGGTCAGCGAATTCGGCGCCCCATTTCGGCCGTGTCGTAGCCGCCCAGGTCGGTGACCGCGCGACGGAACTCGTCCGACTCCAGCAGCCTCCACAGAGGGGCCAATAGCTCATCCTCGATGCTGTCCTTCAGCAGCGCCAGGTCGTACGGCTCCTTCGCCACAGGCACGAAGTCGAGCCCGAACGCCTTCGCCGCCGCCAGTACGCCGAGGCCGCAATCCGCCCTGCCGGCTGCCACCGCGGCCGCCACGGCAAGATGGGTGTGCTCCTCGCGCTCGTAGCCCTGAATCGCCTCCGGCAAGATCCCGTGCCGCCCCAGCTCGTGGTCCAGAAGCACACGCGTGCCGGCTCCCCGCTGCCGGTTCACGTACCGCAGCCCACGCTGAGCGACGTCCTCGATGCCGGTGATTGCCGTCGGATTACCCGCCGCGACGATCAGGCCCTGCTCGCGGTGGACCAGCCGGACCACGGCGACATCGCGGTCCGGGAGCAGGCGTTCCAGATAGGGCAGCGTGTACTCGCCCGTCTCCGGATCGAGCAGGTGTGACCCGGCAACGTGGCAGAGCCCGTCGCGCAGCGCGGTGAGCCCCCCGAGCGAGCCGACGTTGGACGACGCAAGCGTTACGCGCGGGTCACGCTCTCGCAACGAAGACGCGGCCAGGTCGAGCACGAGATCGTGCGAGCCGGTCACGACGATCGTCCGCTCGATCTCGCCGACGCCCCGTAGGAGCTGGACCGTGACCTCCTCGCCCGGGTGATGTCCCTCGAGCTCCGAGGGGACGACGAGCAATCCGTCCGCGCGAACGAGCGAGGTCAGCACGCCGGCACCGCGTGGCAGCGGCGTCGCGACGAGCTGTCCGCCGACGCGCCCGAGCCGGACCCGGACCCAGTCGTCCATGCCCATCGTCGACGCCAGCTTGCGAGCGAGCCGCGCTCGCGCGACCGGAGCCTCCGGTGGCGGAGCGCCCTCGAGCGAAGCGAGCAGGGGGGCGGCAAAGATCTCGAAGGTGAGCGCGGCGGAGACTGGATAGCCGGGTGCGCCGAGCACAGGCGTCGCGGGGTGGGAGCCGCCCTCGGAGCCTGCGACTGCGTCGATCGCTGTCGCGTCACCGGGCGCGGTGTCATCGGGCGCGCCGAACGGGAGACCGCCGTGGACGATCCCGAGGACCACCGGATGGCCCGGCCGCACGGCCACTCCGTGGACCGCGAGTGTTCCCACCTGGGCCACGACCGCGGCCGTGTGGTCGTCGCGGCCGGCGCTCGAGCCGGCGATCACGATCACGAGATCGGATCTCGCGGCGGCCGCGCGGACAGCTGCGGCGATCTCGTCGGGCACGTCGGGGATGACCTCGAAACGGTGCGCCTCGCATCCGGCGGCCTCCGCCTGCGCTGCCACCATCACGGAGTTCGTGTCGGGGAGCTCTCCCTCGCCGAGCTCTGACCCGACGGGGCGAATCTCGTCGCCGGTCGGGATCACGGTCACTACCGGCCTGCGCCTGACGACCAGCTCGGTTGCCCCGGCCGCGCCCGCGGCGGCCACGTCCACCGGCCGCAGCCGGTGCCCGGCGGGTAGCAGCAGCTCCGCGGCGCTCACGTCCTCGCCGATCGAGCGCACGTGCTGGTAGGGCGCAGCGGCGGCCTGCAACTCCACTCCGCCGTCGACCTCGTGGACGTCCTCGCGCATGACGACCGCATCGAAGTCGCCCGGGATCGGGTCGCCCGTGTCGACGATCTCGAACGCGCCCCTGTCGAGCCGGACGGGGGTCGTCTCGCTGGCGCCGATCGTCTCGGAGGCATGTACCGCGATCCCATCCATCGCGGCGGCGTCGAAGGGTGGCGACGACGTGCGTGCCCAGATGGGCTCGGCCGTTACTCGTCCAACGGCCTGGTCGAGCGGAAGCCGCACGCTCTCGAGCCGCTCGGGACAGCCTGCGGCGACGCACGCCTCCTCCCAGGCCGCGAACGCCTCGGCGGCCGGGCGGTCGTGGATGTATGGCGCGGCGCGGGCCATCCCGAACATTGTCGCGGGCGCGGGCGCACGTGGGACCGCGGCCGCCGCTACCGGTACAGGGTGACCTCGACCTCGCTGCCCGCGGCCAGCCCCGTGGCGGCCTCGGGCACGACTACGTAGCCGTCCGCGGCGGTGAGGACCGAGAGCAGCGACGAGCTGCCGAAGAGCGGTTCGGCCTCGTCACCCGACAGGCGCACCTGGACGACGTCGAGCCGGCCGGCAGCGGACGGAAGGTCGCGCGCGAGCCGGGCACGGACCGTCGGCTCCGGTGGCGGATGCGTGCAACCGCCGACCATCCGGACGATCGGCATCCCGATCAGCCGGAAGACAACCAGCGCCGAACGCGGGTTGCCCGGCAGGCCGATGACGGGGACGCCGCCGCAGTCGGCGAGCAGCGTCGGCTTCCCCGGCCTGAACGCCAGCCCGTGACACCAGATCCCCGGCTCGCCGAGCGAGGCGATGGCGGCGGCGGTCTCATCACGGGCGCCGACCGACGAGCCGGCCGAGACGACGAGCACGTCGCACTCGGCGCGCTCCGGTAACAAACCCTCAACCACCCTCGAGGGGTCTGACCCCTTGAGGTTGAGGGTTGCGCGCAGGGTGTCGGCCAGCGCTTCGCGGTCGTCGGGCACGATGCCCGCGAAGTGCGGCTCGCCGCCCGCTTCGCGGACGAGTGCGGCGAGCGCGGGGGCGGAGGAATCGCGGACCTTGCCGACCGGGAGCGCTTCGGGGCGGGCGGCACCTTGCGGATCGGCGGTGTCGCCCGCATGCGCGCCGGCCGCGTCGGCCGGGACGAGCTCGTCGCCGGTCGAGACGATCGCCACGCGGGGGCGGGCGTGCACGGCCAGCTCGACGATGCCGGCCGCGGCCAGCATCCCGAGGTCCTGAGCCCGGAGCGGCCGGCCGGCTCGGACGAGCTCGGCGCCGGGTGCCGCGTCCTCGTCGGCGCGCACCATTCCCTCGCCGGGTGTTACGGGACGCAGCACCTCGAGCAGCTCGGGTGTTGCGGCCTGGGTGTGCTCGATCTTGAGGACTGCGTCGGCGCCCGGTGGCAGCGGCGCGCCGGTTGCGATCGCGACCGCCGAGCCGGGTCGGACCTCGGTCTCGGGCGCGCGCCCCATGCGGGCCTCACCGGCGAGGTCCAGGTAGCTGGGAAGCCCCTCGGACGCGCCGTAGGTATCGGCCGCGCGGACCGCAAAGCCGTCGACGGTCGCCCGCGCGAAGCCCGGAAGGGCGTGTGGCGCGCTCACGGCCTCGGCGGGCACGCGGCCGAGCGCGCCGTCCAGCGAGACGAGCTCGACCGGGGTGCGGCGCTCGGGGCGGAAGCCGGTCAGAGCCTCCGAGACCGTCTTGACGGTGAAGAACTCGCGCCCGGGCATGGGGGCGGAGGACTTCCGCCGTTCGGTCATGTCAGGAGCGGTCGCCGTCCGGGCCGGCGTCGGGTGGAGCGGGATCGCCGTCCTTCGAGCCGGCCGCCTGATCGGGCGTGCGCGGCGGGCGCGGATGGGGCCGCGCGTCCGTTCCGCCGCGCTTCATGCCCAGCACGCTGATCGCCGGTCCGAGCGCCACCTGGCCGAGGCCGCAGATCGAGGTGAGGCGCATCGTCTTCTCGAGCTCGAGGATGCGCTCGTCGACGTCCTCAGCGCCGCCGCCGGATTCGAGCAGCTCGGACAGGATCGTGTGCGCCTTCATCGATCCGACGCGGCAGGGCACGCACTTCCCGCACGACTCGTTCCGGAAGAAGCGCAGCACGTTCGTCGCCGCCGCGAGCAGGTCGGTTCCCTCGGCGATCGCCACGAGCGCGCCCGAGCCGAGCATCGATCCGGCCTCCGCGAGCGGCCCGAAGTCCAGGGGCACGTCGAGCTGCTCCGGCCCCAGGAAGTTCGACGACGCCCCGCCCGGCTGGAACGCGAGCAGCTCGCGACCCTCGCTCACGCCTCCGGCCAGCTCGATCAGTTCGCGCGCGGTCGTCCCCATCGGAACGCAGTACACGTCGGGCTTCTCGACATGGCCTGAAACGGCGAAGAACTTCAGCCCGGTCCCGCCGTTCACGCCCTGCGTCTTCCACCACTCGGCCCCTCGCTCGGCGATCACGGGCACATGGGCGAACGTCTCGACGGAGTTCATCAGCGTCGGCTTGCCCCACAGGCCGGCGACGCCCGGGAATGGCGGCTTGTTGCGCGGTTCGCCGCGATGGCCCTCCATGCACTCGATCAGCGCCGACTCCTCGCCGAGGATGTAGCCGCCCGGGGAGGTGAAGATGTCCACCGATAAGCCCGCCTCGTCGAGCAGTCCGAAGCGGCGCAGGCGCTCGAGCTCCTCGCGCAGCACCTCCTCCTCCGGCTCGTACTCGTGCCGGATGAACACCCAGCCCTCACGGCAGCCGGTGGCGAGCATCCCGAGCACCAGCCCCTCGAGCACCAGGTGCGGCTGCTCGGCAAGGATCTGACGGTCCTTGAAGGTGCCGGGCTCTGATTCGTCGGCATTGCAGATCGCGTACTTCGGCTCGGCCTCCTGCTTCGCGACCAGCTCCCACTTGGTGCCGGTGGGGAAACCGGCGCCGCCCATGCCGCGCAGCTCCGACTCCTTCAACTCCGTCACGAGCTCCGCTGTGTCGCGCTCGCCGGCGACCGCGGCGCGGAGCAAGCGGTAGTCGCGCGCGTCCGGGTCGTAGGGATCATTCTCGCGCTGCGCTTGGGTGCGCCGGAGCTTGATGTCGTCAGAAGAGGCGGCCGGAGCGTCGTCGCACCGTCCGATGCACGAGACCTCGCGGAGCTGAACGCTGGGATCGGCGCGCAGCTCCGCGATTCGCGCGTCGGAGCCATGCAGCCAGCAGGAGAGGTCATGGCAGCAGGTGACCTCGGTCGCCTCCGGCGGCGACGTGAGGAAGTGGGGGTAGAACGAGATCAGGCCCTCGATCTCGTAGAGCGGGCGCCGCTCATCGCGTGAGAGCTTCACGAGCTCCTCGCGCGGGAGCCAGCCGTGCTCGCGCTGGATCTCGTGGAGCGCCGGGATCAGCGACGGGCCCGGGAAGCGGCCCGCGCGCGCCTCAGTGCCGGGGTGCCGCTGCCCGATCACGCCGCCGGCTCCGGCTCGGCAGACGGCACGCCCGCCGGCTCCACCTTGACCGCGCAGAACTTGAACTCAGGGATCTTCCCGGTCGGGTCGATCTCGTCGATGGTCAGGACGTTCGCGGCGGCCTCGCGGAAGTGGAACGGGATGAAGCAGGTGCCCGGCGTGTCGCGGTGTGACAGACGCGCGGACAGCTCGATGGAACCGCGGCGTGACGTGACGCGCACGAAGTCGCCAGCGGCGATGCCCATCGCGGCCGCGTCGTCCGGGTTCAGGAAGACGTGCGCCTCGGGCTGGATCGCGTCGAGGGCGAACGAGCGTCGCGTCATCGAGCCGGTGTGCCAGTGCTCCAGCAGGCGGCCGGTGTTGAGGATGAACGGAAACTCGTCGTCCGGCAGCTCCTTCGCCGGCAGCCATTCCGCCGGGACCAGGTGCGCCTTGCCGTCGTCGGTCCCGAAGCGCTCGTCGAACAGCACGACAGTCCCGTCCGAGTGCTCCGGATCGGGGTTCGGATAGAGCTTGCCGCTCGCGCCGAGGTTGTCGTACGACAGCCCCGTGTAATTCGGCATGATCGCCGCCATCTCGTCGAACACCTCGCGCGGCGAGCCGTAGTCCATCGGCAGCCCGATCCGCGCGGATATGTCGCAGATGACCTTCCAGTCCTCGCGCGCCTCGCCGGGCGGCTCGAGCACCTTGCGGCCGATCTGCACGCGGCGGTCCGTGTTCGTGTACGTGCCCTCCTTCTCCATGTAGGAGGAGGCGGGGAGCACCACGTCGGCGAACTCGGCCGTCTCCGTCAGGAAGATGTCCTGGACCACCAGGAACTCGAGCGCGCTCAGCGCCTTCCGGACCTTGTTGACATTCGGGTCCGACAGGAACGGGTTCTCGCCCATCATGTACATGCCGCGGACCCCGCCCTGGAGCGCGCTCGCGATGATCTCGGTGACGGTCAGGCCGCGCTCGGGGTCGAGCTCGCGACCGCCCCAGGCCTCCTGGAACTTCCCGCGGGCGTCCTCGCGCGTGACGAGCTGGTAGTCGGGATAGAACATCGGGATCAGCCCGGCGTCGGACGCGCCCTGCACGTTGTTCTGGCCGCGCAGCGGGTGCAGCCCCGTCCCCTGGCGGCCCACGTTCCCGGTTATCGAGCACATCGCGATCAGGCAGCGGGCGTTGTCGGTCCCGGTCGTGTGCTGGGAGATGCCCATGCCCCAGTAGATGACGCCGGCCTTCGCCTCGCCCCAGAGGCGGGCCACCTCGCGGATCGTGTCGGCGTCCACGCCGCAGATCTGCGCGGCGCGCTCGGGCGGGTACTGCTTCACGACCTTCGCGAGCTCGCCGTAGTTCGTGACCCGCTGCGCGATGAACTCGCGATCGACCCAGTCGTTCGCGATCACCTCGTGCAGGATCCCGTTGTAGAACGCCACGTCCGTGCCGGGCTTCAGCTGGCAGTAGATGTCGGCGTGGTCGGCGATCCGCTCGCGCCGCGGGTCCACCACGATCAGCGTCGTGCCGCGCCGCCTGGCCTGCTTGAAGAAGCTCGATGCGACCGGGTGGTTGGCGGTCGTGTTCGTTCCCGCGAGGATCGCGACGTCGGCGTTCACGATGTCGCCGTAGGTCGTCGAGACGGCGCCCGACCCCACGCCCTCGAACAGCGCCGCGACGCTCGACGCATGGCACAGCCGCGTGCAGTGGTCCACGTTGTTCGTGCCGAAGCCCGCCCGGATCAGCTTCTGGAAGAGATAGGCCTCCTCATTCGAGCACTTGGCCGAGCCGAAGCCGGCGATCGCGCCCGGGCCGCCGTCGGCGTGGATCTCCTTCAACCGCGACGCCACCAGCTCGAGCGCCTCCTCCCAGCTCGCCTCGCGGAAGTGGGGAAGAACCTCGTCGTAGTCCACGAGCCCGCCGGGCTTGTGCCGGCGCCCGCGGCCCTCGCCCTTGACGTCGCTCGAGAGCGGTCCCTTCGGATACGACTCCTCGCGCCGGATCAGCGGCGTGGTCAGCCGCTGCGGCGAGCTGGCGTAGTCCCACCCGTAGCGGCCCTTCACGCACAGGCGCCGCCTCGACCCGGGCTGCTCGCGGCCGTCCGCAAACGAGATCGCGTTGCGCTCGCGGTCCACGTGGTAGGTGAGCGCGCAGCCGACGCCGCAGTATGGGCAGACCGTCTCGACCGAGTCGAGCTCCGTGCGCGGCCTGATCGGCACGTCGTTGATCGGCTTGTTGACGAGCGCGCCCGTCGGGCAGGCCGCCACGCACTCGCCGCAGGTCACGCACGACGACTCGCCCATCGGGTCGTTCAAGTCGAACGCGATCAGCGTGGAGTAGCCCTTGCCGGAGCGGCCGATCACATCGTTGCCCTGGATGTCGTCGCAGGCGCGGACGCAGCGGTCGCACAGGATGCACGCGTCGTGGTTGACGGCGATCACCGGGTTGCTCAGGTCGATGCCGCGGCCGGCGCCGAGCGGGAGGCCGTCCTCTCGCTCGATTCCGTAGCGGCGGGCGAGCACCAGCAGCTCGTTGTCGGCGGTGGTGGTCTCCTTCGGGTCCTCCTCGGTGGGCGGCTGGTCCGCCATCAGGAGCTGGGTGAGCGTGCCGCGCCGCTGCTCTACCTCGGGCGTCGCTGTCTTCACCTCCATGCCGTCCTCGCACGGGCGCACGCAGGCGGCCGCGTACACGCGCGCGCCGACGTCCACCACGCACATCCGGCAGACGCCGACCGGGTCGTAGCGCTCGTCGTGGCACAAGACCGGGATGTCGATGCCGGCGCTCTTCGCGGCGTCGTAGATCGTGGTGCCTTCGGGCACCGTGAGTGGGTGACCGTCGATGCTCAGCGTGACGGTGCGGGCGGCCGGAGGAGCGGTGATCGCCACGCTCGCAGCCTAGCGCCATCTACGGGGCTTGCACAAATAGGTCCAAGCCGAGTTCCACGCGAGTTTCGGGCTTGGGGATGCCGTGCTCGTCGAGTCCGCGGCGTTCGTAGTAGGCGTCGATCATGGCCCGCAGGCGGTCTTTCGTGAGCGTTGCCTCGCGGCCGGAGTCGAGCTCGAGCGGCTCGGTGAGGAAGCGCTCGGGCAGGCGGTCCTCCGCGCGCGTCCAGCCCTCGCGGAGGTTGAAGAGGCGCTTGGCGATGACGATGCGGCGAGCGCTGCGGCGGAGCTCGTTTTCGTCGATGTCCCAGCCGGTGACCGGGCTGAGCAGCGCCGCCCACTCTGGCCACGGCTCGTCGAACACGCCGCGCAGGAACTTGCAGAGGATGAGCGAGTCCATGATGGCCGCCCGGTCCTCGGTCTCGATGGCGGCGAAGACGTGCTCGTCGCCGCCGGCCAGCCGGTCGAGGTCGCCGGAGAGGTCGGCCTCGTAGGCGCCCGAGCGGTTGTGGTCGGCGCCGCGCGCGTTGACGGCGAGGCCCAGCGCCATTGCGTGAAGCGTGCGCGGCTCGTAGCCGGGCAGCTCGAGGCCCTTGACGTGGGGAGCGAAGGCGTCGGAGCCCTGGCCGACGGTCTCGGCCGCGCGGCGCGAGCCCTCTGCGAAGAGGTCGCCGAGGCCCTGTCGGGTGCCGATCTCAGTGAGCGCTCGGGTGAGGGCGTCCGCGTCCCCGAAGCGGAGCCAGGGCGCGTCGATCAGGCCGCGCTCTGCGCACTCCATCGCCCAGGCGAGCGTGCCGCCGGCTGAGATGGTGTCGATGCCGAGGTCGTCGCAGAGGCGGCTCGCCGCGAGCACCGCGTCGGGGTCCGAGATCCCGCATAGAGGGCCGAGGGCGAACACGTTCTCGTACTCGACTCGTGTCGTGCCGCCCCCAGGTGCCGCGTAGATGTGCTCGCAGCCGATCGTGCACGAGGCGCAGTTTTCGCGGGCAACGAGGCGCAGCTCGTGCAGCTCCTCGGCGGCGAGCTTCGGCGCCTCCTCGAACGACGCGGCGCTGAAGTTGCGCGTGGGCAGCGTGTTGATCGCGTTGAAGGAGAGGAGGTTCGCGAGCGTGCCGAGCTCGCGGTACTTCGCGGTGGCGGGGCCGAAGGAGCGGCCGCGGAGGTCACGGGCGGCGGCGAGCACGGCCTCGGGGTCGGCGAGCGGCGGCTTGGTGCCCGCGCCGCGGACGGCCACGGCCTTGATGTTCTTCGAGCCGAGCACCGCGCCGAGCCCGCCGCGGCCGGCGTGGCGACCGTCATGCGAGACGGTCGCGTATCTCACGAGCCGCTCGCCGGCGGGGCCGATGGCGGCGACGCGCCAGGCCTTGCCGAGGCGGTCGCGCAGGCGAGTCTCGGCGTCGGCCGCCGAGAGGCCCCAGAGCTCGGCGGCGCGCTCGACGCGAACACCGTCGCCATCCACGAGCAGAAGCGACGGCTCGGCGCACGCGCCGCGAACGACGAGCGCGTCGTTGCCGGCGAGCTTGCCGGCGATGGCGAAGTGGCTGGAGGCGAGCGCGTCGTTGAGGAGTCCGGTCAGCGGCGACTTCGCGACCACAGCGAACTTCGCGCTGGTCGTGAGCGGGGTGCCGACGAGCGGCGAGAAGACGAAGGCAAGCGGCGCCTCCGGCGCGAGCGGGTCGACCCCAGGCGGAGCAAGCCGGTGCATGAGCCACGCGCCGAGCCCAGCGCCGCCAATGCACGCGCGGAGAACCGGCTCGGGGAGCTCGAGCCGCTCGGCTTCTCCGGACCCGACGTCCACGACGAGCGCCTGGCCGAAGTAGCCGCCGGGCGCTGTGGCGAGCGCCCCGTCTACGGCGGCGGCAGCGCGGGTCATCGCGCCACCGCCCCCAGGCTGTCCTCGCGCAGCGCCGCGCGCAGCCGGGCGCCGAGGTGGAAGCGCGGCTCCGGTCCGTCGACAAGGCGCGCCGGGTGGATTCCGCGGATCGAGGACGCGAGCAGCAGCTCGTCGGCTCCCGCGATCCGGTCGAGCGTGAGGCGCTCCTCGCGCGCGGGATGAAGTGCGAGCACGCGGGCCCGCACGGTGCCCGGAAGTTGCCTGCCGTCGAGCGGCGGCGTCACGAGGTGCGTCCCCTCGACGATGAAGACGTTCGCGTACGCGGCCTCGAGCACGTCGCCGTCGAGATCGACGATCAGCGGCACCGCATCGATTCGCTCGGCGAGCTCATCGAGCAACCTCCGGTCGAGCCACTTGTGCGCACCCAGACCACCAGGCAGCACTGCCGGGGCAAGGACTACGGCGTCTGGGGCCGGCTCTCGCTCCAGGACCGCGGCTTCAACCTCGATCCCATCCGGCCGGGCCAGAACGCGAAGGCGTTGCAGCGGTGAGGCGGCCGCGGTGGCCCGGATGCTGGTGCTTTGGTCCTCCGACAGGCTCGTTCCATAGAGGGCGTCGACGCTTCGCTCCAACCGGGCCAGGTGGGCGCGAAGGTCCACCGGCACGCCGCCCCGGACGAGGATGGTCTCGAATACCCCAAGGGCGGGATCCGGTCGCTCCGCTTCACCGGCGAGTGCCGGGACCGGGGTAATCCTGCTCCCCCGAGGCTCCTCGATCAGCCGAGCGCCCGCGGCCGCGATCACCGGTCGAGCCTTGACGAAGCACTCCTCGAGCTCCTGCTCCGCGAGCGAGTCGGCCACGATTCCGCCGCCCGCGCCCATCCAGATCAGCTCGCCGCGCAGCTCGAGCGTCCGTATCGCCACGTTCAGCTCCAGCCCCGCGAGCGGGCTCGCGAAACCCACCGCGCCGGTGTAGGCCTCGCGACCGCCGGCCTCGAGCTCCGAGATCACACGCATCGCCTGGATCTTCGGCGCGCCGGTGACCGAGCCGGGCGGGAAGCTCGCGCGCAGGAGGTCGGAGTCGCCCGCCTCGGCGCGAAGCTTCCCGCGCACCGTTGAGACGAGGTGCCACACGCCCGGCGCCGCGCGCGGCTCGTTCAGCGCCGGCACCTCGATCGAGCCGTACTCGCAGACCCGGCCGAGGTCGTTGCGCATCAGGTCGACGATCATCACGTTCTCGGCGCGGTCTTTTACAGAGGCGGCGAGCGCGGCGCGTGTGTCCTCGGCCCGCGTTCCCTCCCGCCCCGCCGCGAGCACCCGCGGAGCGGTGCCCTTGATCGGCTCGGTCGTGACCTCGCGGCCGCGGCGGCGCAGGAACAGCTCGGGCGAGAGGCTGCAGACGGCCCCCCACGGGCCCGCGATCACGCCGGCATGGCGCGGCTCGAGCGTTCCAGCGGTACGTGCGAAGAGGTCGAGCGGGTCGCCCTGCCACTCCGCCTCGAGTCGCAGGCAGAGGTTCGCCTGGAAGATCTCGCCGGCGGCGATGCGCTCGCGGCACTCGTCGATCGCGGTCACGTGACCGGCGCCACCCGGCGGCGCCGGCTGGAAGTTGCCGACCCAGACCGGCCGTTCGCGAACTCGCTCGCGGAGTCGCGTCCGGAGCAGATCGAGCCGGGCGGTGAGCGCGTCCTCACGCTCGTCCGTCCAGAGCGCCTCGAACCACCACCGCCCGTGCGCATCGAGGCGAAGCAGGTGGTCGTAGAAGGCGAGCGCGAAGTCCGGCAGCGGCACATGCCGCGGCGGCGGAGGCGGCACCCGTTCGAGCCGGGCGCCGAGGTTGTAGCCGAGATAGCCGAACCAGCCCCCGCCGACGGCCTCGCCGGCGGCCGCCGCCCCTGAGTCGGCCCCACTCAAGGGGTCAGACCCCTTAAGTCGGGGACGCTCAAGGGGTCTGACCCCGGGGTCGGCCGTGTCGAGCGGCTCCGCCTCCACCATCGGCTGCCGGTCGAGCAGCTCGAACGGGTCCTCCTCCGGTCCCGCGACGGCGATCGGCTCCGACCCCACCAGCGCTCCGCCGCCGGCCCAGTCGCCGGCCAGTGCGAACGGATGCGCATCGCCGCGCACGAGAAGCGCACCCTCGGCGGCCTTCAGTGTTCCTTCGAGTGCGATCCGGACGAGGCGGGCGGTCTCGGGCACGCGGATTCGCTCGGACTCCGGCATTAGCTCAGCCCCCCGCATCCGCTGCGAGGAAGGCCACCTCGTCGCCGCCGGCCAGCGGGAGCTCCGGATGGCGCGTGATCTGGTCCCCGTTCACAGCCGCAACCACGTGGCGGTCGAGTGCGACGCCGGCGGCCGTCGCGGCGGCCTCGAGCGTCGCGGCGCGGATGGCGATCGGCTCCCGACCGAGGTTCGTCGCGAGCGTCCCGAACCGCCGCACCGTCACGCTCGGGGCGGCGCGCGCCCTAGCGCGCTCGTAGTCGTCGGGCTCGTTCAGGTTCAGCACCGAGAGGAGCTCCGGGTCGGCCTCGGCGAGCTCGCGGTCGCGCAGCAGATCGTCCTCGGTGAGCTCACGCACGCGACTGCGCTCGAACAGGAAGGCCGGCCGCATCCGGTCCTCGGCGATCAGCTCGTCGACGGCGGGCGCGAGCGACGTCCGGTACGCCGCAGCGAGCGGGTGCTTGAAGCCGTGGACGATGGGAAGTGCCACATCCACATCCTCCCGCGTCGCGGCGCGAACCACGGCGCGCACAAAGGCGGGGTGGAGGAGGGGCACGTCTGTCGAGGACACGTAGGCGACCTCTGCCTCTTCGGCGACCGCGGCGAGGCCGGCCGCGAGTCCCTGAAGCGGCCCGCGTCCCTCGGCGGCGTCCTCGACCACCCGCACGCCCGGCGGCAGCTCGGGCAGCTCCTGATCGGGCGCCCGGACCACGACCACGGGGCCGACGACAGCCCGGCTGACGATGCCCGTCACGCGATGGAGCAGCGTGGAGCCATGCCACTCGAGGTTCGCCTTGGGCCGACCCATGCGAGTGGAGCGGCCCCCGGCCAGCACAACACCGGCCACCTCACTCACATGAGCGAGTGTACATATTTGTCCGAGCGTTCCCGAGGACGCGCTCGCGCCTCGTCCCGTCAGCGGTCGTTCTGCTTCACGAGGAGCGAAGCACCGATCGCCCCGCCCAGGTCGCCGAGCGCGGCGAGGTGCACGGCCGGAGGGTTGTAGTCCACGAACAGATGCGGCGTCATGGCCGAGCGGATACGGCCTACATAGGGCTCGCCCAGGCGCAAACCCATGCCACCGCCGATGGTCACTGCCTCGACGTCGAGCAGGTTCACGGCGGACGCGATCCCCGCGCCGAGCGCGCTCACCGCCTCGTCGATGAGCTCGCTAGCGACCGGATCGCCCGCCGCCAGCGCTCGCGCCCAGACACCGCTCGTGAGGCGATCGCGGCCGCGCTTCTCCATGATGTCGAACAGCTGCGTTTCGCGACCCTTGGCCTGGAGCTTTCGTGCGCGGCGCTCCAGTGCGAGGCGGCCCGCGTAGGCCTCCATGCAACCGCGCCGGCCGCAGGGACAGCGCCGGCCGCCCACGCGCACGACCATGTGTCCGATTTCGCCGGCGGCCGAGCGACCGAGCCACGGCTTGTCGTCGAGCACGATCCCGCCCCCCACTCCCGTGCCCCAGAACACGCCCAGGATCGAGGAATAGGGCCGGCCTGCGCCCAACGCGAACTCGGCGTCCGTGGCCACCTGGACGTCGTTGCCGAGCCGAACCGTCACGCCGAGCTCCTCCGTGAGCTTGTCCCGCAGCGGATAGGGCTCCTCCCAGTTGGGAAGGTTGCGCGCGGTCGCGACCGTGCCCTCGGCGTCCGCCACGGCGCCGGGCGAGCCGACTCCCACGCCCTCGAGCTCGCTCGTGGCGGTCCCCGCTTGGCCGGCCGCGTCGCGAAGCGCGTCGGCCATCGCCGCGGCGACGTCCGGCGGCCCGCCGGTAGTCGGCGTGGGCCAGCGGGCTTCGCCCAGCACCGCGCCGCCGTCCGCCACGACGACCGCTTGGATCTTCGTGCCGCCGAGGTCGATGCCGCCGCGAATGGTCATGCGTTCTGTGTACCCGCGAAACCGCGAGTACATAGCCGACAGTAACCGTCCGCGTTCATGGCCGCCCGGCCCACTGGTGCCTACCGGTCCTGGCGGGACAGGCAGGTGGTGGCCAGGTAGCGGCCCCGCCGCTCGGTTCGCTCGAGCGGAAACGCGAGCGCGCCGTTCACCGCCCACAGGTCGGTGCTCCGGTCGCTGACGGCCCAGCCCGGCGGCCAGCGGCTGACGTCGGAGCCTTCGAGCACCCCGACCAGCGCCTCGGCAACCGCCTCCGTACCGCGCTCACGCACCGGGCGGCGCTGGCGAAAGCGCACCACGCAGTGGTGTGAGGGAACGATCTCGTGCACCTCCGGATGGTGGATTTGCGCCACACGTTGCACTGCGAGCGAGAATAGGTGGATGGACGCGAACCGCGAGCCCGGCGGCGGCGCGCCGGACGCCGTCGTCATCAAGGTCCGTAACAACGGCCCCTACAAGGTGACGGGGCCGGTGACGGTGATCGACGCCGACGGCAACGAGTTCGAGCTTCCGGAGGGCGACGGAGTGGTCCTGTGCCGCTGTGGCGGATCCAAGACGAAGCCGTTCTGCGACAAGACGCACTCGAAGATCGGCTTCGAGGCGGCCGAGCGGGCAGTCCGGGAGGCGGGTTAGCGATGCACCGCTCCAGCACCCAGCAAACGTTCATCGAGGCTCCCGCCGAGCGCGTCTGGGAGCTCGTGGGCGATCCGAACCGGCACCCGGAGTGGTGGCCCGAGATGGTCGAGGTCGAGTGCGCGGACCTGACCGAGGGCTGCCGCTACCGCGGCGTGGTCAAGGGCCCGTTCGGCGCGGCCGACCACGACCTCAAGGTCGACAGCCTCGAGGACTGCCGCGAGGTCTCGATCTACTGCGAGGGCACCGGCGTGACCACTCGCTTCGTCCTCACCGAGGCGCAGGGTGGGACTTTCGTGGAGGGCTGCTTCACGATCGAGCCGAACACGATCGGGATGAAGGTGTTGGGCGCGGTGACCGGCCGGCGTTTCATGCACTCATGGCTGGAGCGATCGCTGGAGAGCCTGAAAAGCGCAGCAGCACCTCTGCCGTCGGCGCCGGATCGAGCGTAAGAGCCGACGGCTCGTTCTCCGCGACCCAGCTCGCCACGATTCGAATCTCGTCGATCTCGTCGGCTGGAATCGCGGCGCGCCCGGGGCGTCGGGACAACGCGGCCTCGGTTCGTGCGGCCAGTTCGGATGGGCCTGGCAGCGGACCCCAGTCCACCAGGCGGCCCTGCACGATCCAGAAGGCGTCGAAGCGCTCCTTCACCGGGTGCTGGGCGAGCACCAGCCGCGGCTCGCTGTGCGTCGCGCGCAGCATGCCCTCCAGCCGCTCGACCAACCATGCGAGCCGCTCCTTCCGGCGCAGCAGCGCCGCCGCTCGCTCGAAGCGCTCGCCCTCGGCGGCTGCGCGCATCCGCTCGTCCAGCTC
This sequence comes from Actinomycetota bacterium, assembly GCA_046726915.1. GTDB lineage: Bacteria > Actinomycetota > Thermoleophilia > Solirubrobacterales > Thermoleophilaceae > JACVRW01. The sequence continues at coordinate 17,644 of JBKPBS010000083.1, read as the reverse complement.
CTGCAGAAGGGCCTCGCCCGCGCCCGGCCGCTCGAAGTGCGCGAGCGCCGCGTCGAGCTGGCGGCGGTAGGCGTTCGGGTCGAGGTCGCCGAGGCAGGGTGACACGCAGCGGCCCATCTGCCCGTACGCGGACGGGTGCTCGCGGAGCTTCAGCTTGCGGCCGCAGTGGCGCAGGCGATACATCGAGGTGAGGAGGTCCGCCAGCTCGGACGCGAGGGCGCGGCTCCCCAGCGGCCCGATGTTCACGGCATGCCCGGCGGCCGGCTCGCCCGCCACCTCCAGGACGGGATAGGGGATGTCGAGCCGGCAGCGCAGGTAGCAGTAGCGGTCGGTGCGCTTCAGCGCCTTGTTCCCGGCCGGCTTCCACTGCTTGATCAGCCGGTTCTCGAGCACGAGCGCGCCGAGCTCCGAGTTCGTGGGCCTGTAGTCGACGATCTCCGCTCGCTCGGTCCATCCCGCGGGCGCGCAGAAGTGGGCACGTGCGCGCGAGCGGAGCGAGACCGACTTCCCCACGTACAGCGGCCGGCCGCGCTCGTCGCGGAAGACGTAGACGCCTGGGTCGTCCGGCAGTGTCGAGAGGTCGGGCCGCTGGTCGCGCGGGATCGCCTCGCCGGGCTCGGTCTTGCGCGCCCTCCGACGCGTTCGCAGCAGATCGATCGCGTCGCCGATCGTCACCGCGTTGGCACACAGCTTCGGGAACAGCGCACAGAACACGCGCGCACACGTGAGGGCGTCCGGCAGCGCGCGGTGCACCTCGTCGACCTCGATTCCGAGCGAGCCGGCCAGCGGCGCCAGCCCCCGCTTGCGCGCCAGCGGAGCGAAGCGGCGCGCGAGCTGCACGGTGCAGAGGACAGGCGGGCTCGGCCAGTCGAGCCCGGCGCGCTCGAAGGCCTGGCGAAGCACGCCCACGTCGAAGCGGGCGTTATGAGCTATCAGCACCCGGCCAGCCAGCAGGTCTGCGAGCTCCGGCAGCACCTCGGCGGGCGGCAGCGCTCCGTCCACCATCCCCTGTGTAATGCCGGTGAAGCGCTGGATGCCGCGCGACAGCGGACGCTCGACCTGGACGAGCGAGTCGTACGTCTCGTGCAGCTCCCCACCGCCCACAAGCACCGCCCCGACCTCGGTCATCTCGCAGAGGTCGCCGCCGTAGCCGTTCGTCTCGGTGTCGAGCGCGACGAACTCGGCGGGGGCGAGGGGTAGGTCGAGGGCGGACACGAACCAGCCATCGAACCGCGCCGGGCGGACGGATCGCGCGCGGCGTTGCGCGGCTCTGGGGCGAAGCCGTCCACCGCCGCGCTTAGCCTCGCTGGAATGCCCCGATCGGCCACTGTCTTCGCCTGCAGCTCGTGCGGCCACGAGAGCCCCAAGTGGCACGGCCGCTGCCCGGGCTGCGGCGAGTGGAACACGATGATCGAGGAGAAGCGAGCCTCGGCCCCGGCCGGCCGCGGCGGCGGTGCGCCTTCGCGCTCCGCCCGCCGCGCGCTCACCCCGGTTCCGCTCGGGCAGGTCGAGGCACCGCGGGTGGAGCGGTTGTCCACCGGGATCGGCGAGCTCGATCGCGTCCTTGGGGGCGGGCTCGTTCCCGGCTCGCTCGTGTTGATCGGCGGCGCGCCCGGAATCGGCAAGTCGACGCTCACGACAGGCGCGCTCGCCAACCTCGGGGCGGCGGGCCGCAAGGTGCTGTACGTGTCGGGAGAGGAGTCGGCCGCCCAGGTGAAGCTGCGGGCGGAGCGGCTCGGCCGGCACGCCCTCGGCGTCCCGATCGTCGCCGAGACGGATCTCGACGCCGTCTTGGCGACCCTGGAAGCCGAGCGGCCCGAGGTCTGCGTCGTGGACTCTGTCCAGGTCTTGTACGACCCCGCGTTGACGGGTGCTCCTGGATCGGTGTCGCAGGTTCGGGAGGTCGCCGGGCGCCTGATGCGGCTCGCGAAGGAACGTGGGATCGCAACGCTGCTCGTGGGTCACGTGACGAAGGAGGGCTCGCTCGCCGGCCCGCGCGTGCTCGAGCACCTCGTGGACTGCGTGCTCTCGTTCGAGGGCGAGCGCGAGCGCACCTACAGGACGCTGCGAGCGCTGAAGAACCGCTTCGGGTCGACCAACGAGGTCGGCGTGTTCGAGATGCACGAGCAGGGACTGGTTGAGGTCGAGGACGCCTCGGCGCGTTTCGTGAACGAGGCCACCCGCGCGCCGGGCTCGGTCGTGCTCTGCGCGATGGAGGGGTCGCGGCCGCTGCTGGTGGAGGTGCAGGCGCTCGTCGCACCGAGCGAGCTGGTGCCGCCGCGCCGCGTGGCCAACGGCGTGGATCGCAACCGGCTCGCGCTGGTCCTGGCCGTCCTGGGCCGCCACGCCGGCGTTTCGCTGGGCTCGTCCGACGTCTTCGTCTCGGTGGCGGGCGGCGTCCGGGTGGACGAGCCCGGCGCGGACCTCGCGATCGCGCTGGCGCTCGCCTCGGCGGCGAAGGGGATTGCGCCGGCGGCCGGGGCGCCGCTGGCAGCGTTCGGGGAGCTCGGGTTGACCGGCGAGCTGCGGCACGTGGGGCACGCGGACCGCCGGGTGGCCGAGGCGCGTAAGTTCGGCCTTGAACGCGTGGTCCACCCGAGCGCCGGCGTGGCCACTCTCCGCCAGGCGCTCAACCAGCTCTCACGAGGCACTGATGGGGAGGCCCCGGCGGCCCCGGCCGACCCCTCGGCCGCGGCAGCCTGACCGACGGTGCAAACGTTCCGGGACTATTTGTCCCGTTTCGTTTGCAGGCCCGAATGAGGTCCCCTCATTGCCGCAGTTTCCGGCCTCACAGGCAACAAAAACGCCTGCACAACGCGATAAACGCCGCCAAATCACACCATTTCCCGTAGAATCGGTCCAATGCCGTACGCCGGAGACGATGTAGCAGAGCTCGAGGCGCGGCAGGAACCGAGGCTCGTTCGAGCCCTGGAGATGGTCGCTCCCGGGACGGCGGTACGGGAGGGACTCGACAACATCGTCCAGGGCGGAACCGGCGCCCTCATCTGCATCGGGGAGTCGGAGGAGCTCAGCTTCCTGTTGTCTGGTGGCGTCAAGCTCGACGTCGACTACACGCCCGCGTTGCTCTACCAGCTGGCCAAAATGGACGGCGCGATCATCCTCGCCGCGAACGGCACGAAGATCATGTGGGCGAACGTCCAGCTCATGCCGGACCCGACGATCCTCTCGCTCGAGACCGGCACCCGGCACCGAACCGCCGAGCGCGTCTCGAAGCAGACCGACGCGCTCGTAATCGCGATCAGCGCGAGCCGGAGCGTCGTCTCGCTCTACCTCGACGGCGCGAAGTACATCCTCGAGGACATCCCGGTGGTGCTCGCGAAGGCGAACCAGGCGCTCGCCACGCTCGACAAGTACCGCAGCCGCCTGGATCAGGTCTCCACACGCCTCACCGCGCTCGAGTTCGAGGGCGGCGTGACGCTCCACGACGTGCTCACGGTGCTCCAGCGCGCCGAGCTCGTCACCCGCATGGCGGTTGAGATCGAGCGCTACATCGTCGAGCTCGGCGCCGAGGGACGCCTGATCGAGATGCAGCTGGAGGAGACGATGGTCGGCGTCGCCGCCGACAAGTCGGCGCTCGTGCGCGACTACATCGTCGAGGCCTCTGAAGAGGGATTCGCAATGGTCCTGGACGCGCTGGCGCGCCTGCCGCACCAGGACCTGCTCGATTTCGGCCGACTGGCCGAGCTTCTCGGCTACGACCGGAAGCTGAACACACTCGACCATCCCGCCTCACCGCGCGGCCACCGCATTCTCGGGCGAATCCCACGCCTGCCGAAGATGGTGGTTCAATCGATCGTGGGCGAATTCAACGGGCTGGACGAGATCCTCGCCGCCGCCGACCCGGAGCTGGAAGGAGTGGATGGCGTAGGGGACATGCGTGCGAAGGACATCCGCGAGGGCCTTCGCCGCCTGCAGGAGATCAACCTCGTGGACCGATATTTGCAAACCTGAAACAAGACGGCACGTTGGACAAGTGCCGGAGACAATCGCAGGAGGGGAACATCATCAGCGACGCAGTGTTGGAAGAGGAGTTCATCGAGGACCTCGACATCGACCGGGAGCCGACCGTCTACGAGATCGGCGACCAGGTCGTGTACCCCCATCATGGGGCGGGCAAGGTCCTCAAGAAGGAGATGAAGGAGGTCCTTGGCGAGAAGCGCGAGTACCTGACCATCAAGATCCTTCATAACGACATGACCGTGATGGTCCCGTGCTGCAACGCCGACAAGGCGGGTCTCAGGCGCGTGATCGGGGAGGACGACGTAAAGAAGGTCCTGGCAGTCCTTCGCGACGACGTGAGCCAGATGCCGAAGAACTGGAACCGCCGCTTCAAGCACAACCGCGAGAAGATCAAGACCGGTGATGTCTTCGAGCTGGCGGAGGTCGTCCGCAACCTCGCTATACGGGAGACCGAGAAGGGGCTCTCGACGGGCGAGAAGCAGATGTACACCCGCGCGAAGAAGATCCTCGCGTCCGAGCTCATGTATGCGCTCGACATGGAGGAGGACGAGGCCGAGACACATCTGGAGGAGCTGATTGCGGACGCGCACGCGAGCCGCAACGGCGCTCCCGCTACGGCGTAGCGACACAGGACTATGGCTGTCGTCGGGATCGTTCCCGCCGGCGGCAGCGGCGAACGCCTTGGTGCCGACCGGCCCAAGGCGTTCGTCGTTTGTGCCGGCCGTCCGCTGATCGAGTGGAGCCTCGAGGTGCTCGCCTCGGTCTGCGACCGCGTGGTCGTGGCGGCACCCGAGGGCTACGACGACGGTCCCGACCGGGTCCGCGGCGGCGACTCGCGGTCGGCATCGGTGCGGAATGCGCTTGCCGCGGCGCCCGAGGCGACAGTGGCGGTGGTGCACGACGCGGCGCGCCCGCTGGTGACGCGCGAGCTGGTCGAGCGCTGCGTGGAGGCTCTGGACCCGGGCGTCGACGGCGCGATCGCGGCCGTGCCCATGACGGACACGGTGAAGCAAGCGGCACCGGATGGCCGGGTCCTGCGCACGTTGGATCGCTCTGCGCTCTGGGCGATCCAGACGCCTCAGGTCTTCAGGGCTGAAGTGCTGCGGCGGGCGTTGCAGCGCGACGCGGCGGCTCTGGCCGCGGCCACCGACGACGCTGCGCTGGTTGAGGACGCCGGCGGCGTGATCAGGGTCGTGGAGGCGTTCCCCGAGAACATCAAGGTCACGCGCGAGTCCGACCTGCGGATCGCCGAGGCGCTCCTTGCTGACTGACTACCACGTGCATCTCCGGCCGGACGAGGAGGGCTCGACGGCGGAGCGGTACTTCACGTCGGCGAACGTCGACCGCTACCGGGAGGCCGCCTCCGAACGAGGCATCGAAGAGCTGGGCGTCGCGGAGCACATCCACCGCTTCGTCCAGTCGCTCGAGGTCTGGCAGCACCCCTGGTACCGCTACTGGGCGCGGGACGACATCGACGAGTACTGCGACTTCGTGCGCGGGCACGGGCTCAAGCTCGGTATCGAGGCCGACTTCCTCCCCGGGCGTGAGGACCGCGTGGCGAACGTGCTCGACGGCCGGCCGTGGGACTACGTGGTCGGCTCGGTGCACTTCATGGGCGACGATGCCGTCGACGTGCATGGCGAACCGGACTGGGCGGCATGGGACATCTGGCGCGACGCCGATCCCGAGCGGGTCTGGTCGCGCTACTTCGAGACCCTCGGCGAGGCGGCCCGCAGCGGGATGTTCGAGATCCTGGCCCACCCCGACCTCGTGAAGGTGTTCGGCGACCGCGTGCCCGTGCCGGACGGCGACCTGCGCCGCTTCTACGACCGCGCGATGGACGGGATCGCCGAGAGCGACGTCGCGGTCGAGGTGTCGACGGCGGGGCTCCGAAAGCCCGCCGGTGAGATGTACCCCGCCGCGCCCTTCCTGAAGATGTGCCTGGAGGCCGGGCGCCCGGTGGCGCTCTCGAGCGACGCCCACACTCCCGAGCAGCTCGGCTATGAGTACGAACGGGCGGTCGAGTGGCTGACCGACATCGGGGTGAAGGAGCTCGCCGTCTTCAAGGGCCGCGAGCGGCGGCTGGAGCCGATCGGGTGAGAGCCGGCATCGGCTTCGACACGCACCGCCTGGAGGCCGGCCGCCGCCTGATCCTGGGCGGCGTTGAGATCGAGGAGTCCGAAGCCGGCCTGGCCGGCCACAGCGACGCCGACGTCCTGACCCACGCCGTGATCGACGCGCTCCTCGGAGCAGCCGGCCTCGGCGACATCGGCCACCACTTCCCCGACACCGACGAGCGCTGGCGCGACGCCGACTCGATCGAGCTGCTGCGCGCGACCCGCGCCATGCTGAGCGACGCCGGCTACAAGCCGGCCAACATCGACGCAACGGTCGCCTGCGAGACGCCAAAGCTCAGCCCGTTCCGCGACGAGATGCGCACGCGCCTCGCGGAGGCGGCGGGCCTCGAGGCGAGCGCCGTGAACGTCAAGTTCACGACCGGCGAGCGAATGGGCTTCGTCGGCCGCGGCGAGGGCATCGCCGCGCTGGCGATAGCGACGCTCGCCTCGTAACGCGGCTGCCAGACTCCGAGGCCGTGCTGACGGCCTTCGGCGCTGCCGCCGTTACCTTCATGATGCTCATGTACGCCCTCGAACGGCGCGGCAGGGGTTTCATATTCGCGTTCGGGTGCGGCTGCGTGCTCTCCAGCGCCTACGGGTTCGCCGCCGGGACGTGGCCGTTCGGCATCGTGGAGCTGATTTGGGCCGGGGTGGCCTTCAACCGCTGGCGCAACACCCCATCCGGGGAGCGGCGAGCGAGTTTCGCCAGCCGTTTCGCCAGACCCTCCTAGCCGTCGGTTTTCCGCCACGAACTGTCGGATTGTCCCCCTGGCTGGGGGTCCGGCGCCCTGGGACGGTGGACCTATGCTCAGCTCGCGCAGGTCCCCTTTCGCTCTGCTCACCGTCGCCGCTGCCATCGTGGCTGCCGCCGTCACCGCTCCCGGAGCCTCGGCCGCCACCCAGCGCTACGCGAGCCCGACCGGTTCGGGCGACTGCAGCTCCGCAAAGCCATGCGGCTTCGCGGACGCGGTCAAGGTCGCCGGTGCCGGGGACGAGGTGATCCTGGCGCCGGGCGAATACCACGTGTTGACGGCGGTCTACGTCAACGAGCCGATCACCATCCACGGCGTTGCCGGTCAACCACGCCCGCGCCTCGTGATCGAGCCTGACGTGGGGGAGCTGGTGCTGAAGGCTTCGACACTGCGCTATGTCGAGGTCGAGCAGAAGGATGCATTTGACCGGGTGGCAAGCGCCTCAGGGGCGAAGCTCGACCAGGTGATTCTGAAGGGCGCGTACTTCGCGCCCGACTGTGCGCTGGCGATCCACAACACCACGATCCGCAACAGCGTGGTGGTCGCGCGCAGCGATGGGAGCGCCATTTGCGCGGGAGCGTTCCAGTCGACGAACACGAGCACCATCCGGAACGTGACTGCTGTCGCCGGGAAAGGCGTGGCGATCGAGGCCTATGCGCACGACTTGACGGCGAGTGTCTTCGTGAACGTCATCAACACCATCGCCAAATCCGACGCCGTGGGCGCCGGCCTCCAGGTGCGCAGCGAGAGCCTTGGAGCCCATGCGACGCTCACGGCCACCCACACCAACTACTTGACGTACTGGAAGTCGGGCACCGACGCCGTCTTCTCCGATGGCGGTGGAAACCAGGGCACTGCGCCGAGCTTCGTCAATGCTGCCGCTGGCGACTACCGCCAGAAGGCTGGGTCGGTGACCATCGACGCCGGCCATTACGACCCCATGAACGGCGCCTTCGACCTCGACGGCGACTTCCGCAACGTCGGCTCGCCCGACATCGGCGCCGACGAGTTCGTCGCCGCCCCGACCGCGAGCACCGGTCCCGCCGCTGGCGTTACCGATGTGGCGGCCACGCTAGCCGGCAGCGTCAACTCGAAGGGCTCTCCCACGAGCTACCACTTCGAGTACGGCACCACGACCGCCTACGGGGCCACGACCCCCGCGACCGACGCAGGGTCCGGCCTGAACGCCGTCGCCGCGAGCGCGAGCGTGAGCGGCCTGAGCCCGGCGACCACCTACCACTACCGGGTGGTGGCCTCGAATTCGGCCGGGGTCGCGCAGGGCGGCGACCAGACCTTCACGACCGCACCGGCCGGCACGTCGAGCGCGGCGAACCCGACGAACACGACGACCACGACGAACACGACGAACCCGACGAACCCGACGGCAGGGGGCTTCGCCGGAGTGAAGCTGGTCTCGACCAGGCTCACCCTCGCCGGCCGCTTCATCACCGTGAAGCTGAGCTGCCCGGCCGCGACCGCGGGGCGCTGCACCGGCCGCACGAAGCTCACCACACGGCGGCGGCGCACGGGCTCGCGCAGCGCGGCGACCGTCACTCTCGGCCGCGCCGGCTTCTCGATCGCGGCGGGGAAGCAGGCGAGGGTGAAGGTGCGCGTCTCGCGCGCGGGCCGGCGACTGTTCGCCGCGACCCGCCGGCTGCGCGGCAGGGCCGCCAACGCGGCCCAGAGCGGCGCGGGCGAGTCCAAGACCACGGTCGCGGCCGTAACGATCCGGAAGGGGACCCGGTGACCATCGCGGCCCGGCCCTGGACGGGCCGGGCCGTAGGTCACAGGCCTCGCACATGCTCGCTGCGGAATGCCGCGCCGGGCGCGCAGCCGTCTAGGGGCCGTAGTGCAGCTGCTCGTCCCAGTCGGATGGGCGCCCCTCGGGGGTGAGGTCGAGCAGGTTCCAGACCGGCTCGAGTGTCCCCACGTGCCGCGGGTCCTGGCCCGGATCGGTGGGGGCGTAGAACAGCTCCGAGCCCCAGAAGTGGCGGATGGTGTCCCCGTCGCGGTGGAAGACGTTCAGCATCGGCCGCTGCGAACCCTCCGCGGTCTCGGCGAGGTAGTCGCGGTTGTAGGTGTTCGTTGCGGAGGACAGCAGCCGCAGCCGCCGCCAACCACGCTCCTCGGCAAAGGTGAGCACACGCGGCAGCGGGGCCTTGGCCACCACCGCGAAGTTGATGTGCTGGGTCGCGTGTTCCGCGGCGCCGTCGAGCTGGTCGAGCAGGGCGGCGCACGACGGGCACGGGCCCTCCGTCAGCGGCAGGCTTGCGGATTTACCCGACCTCGGCCCGGGGCGCTCGTCGCCGGGATCGCGCGGGAACATGAAGCTGTAGATCGCAAGCGAGTCCTTCCCGGGCTCGAACAGCTCGGACAGCCGCACATCGGTGTGCTCGCCGTCCGGCCCAACGCCCTGGAACGCGTAGTCCTCGGGCACGGCCCCGCCGGGCGGCAGCGCGCGCCGCGCGGCGGCCACGTCCTCCATCACACGCCGCAGCTCCATCTCCCGCTCGAGCAGCCGGTCGCGCGCGGCCCGGTACTCCGTCGACTCTCCTGGAAACGTTGTGCTCATGTAGCGGCAGGTTGGCGACGGGCGCGCTCGAGCGCAAGGCGGTTCGCGGATCTCGCAACGGTCACGGCTCCGAGCGGGTCCCGATGCAGCGCAGCTCGCCGTCCACCGAGACGCAGTCGAACCACAGCGTGAGGCCGGTCCCGGGGGCCGAGTCCGCCAGCTTGCCCCTCCAGGTGTTGTCGGGGGTGCTGCACACGACCAGGCTGCTGTTCGTCGGCAGGTTGCCCTTCAGAGCGTCCTCGTAGATCCGCAGGAAGGGGCCGCTCGCCCTCAAGTTGACGAACCGGAGCCCGACCTTGCCCAGCGAACAGCCGCCGCCGTTCGCCACGTTCGTGATGCGGCCTCCGAGCGCGGGATAGTCGAGCAGGGTGGTCTCGGCGGTCACGCTCGGCGCGATCCGCGGCCCGCGTCCGAATTGGAATCGCGAGGACTTCTCGAACGCCGCGGATCCGAGACCGCCGAGCGCCTGGGCGTCAGCGGCGAGCGCGGCGCTGCCGGCAGTCCCAGCGCTGCCGGCGGTGCCCGCCGTGTCGGCGCTCCCCGCGTGCAGCGCGTTCGGCACCGGCCCGAGCCTCGATTCGTTGATCTCCGTCCCCTTCAAGGTATTGCGGCGCAGGTCCAGACCCCTGAGCGAGCGTTCCTCACCTGCTTGCTCCCGATCTGCGTGATCGCGTACGACGAGCCGCCGAGCGCGATGAACAGCGCGAGCGTCGCGACGACGTTCGCGTAGGTCAACCGGGCGCGTAAGCGGGCCAGCATGGCGCACCTCCGGGATGGTTGCCGAGACGTTACCGCTGTAGATTGCCGCCCGCATGGATCGCGACGATCTTGCCTTCGCGGGTGTCGCTCGCCAGGCGGAGTTGATCCGCGCCGGCGAGGTGTCGTCGCGTGAGCTCGTCGAGCTCTACCTCGAGCGGATCGAACGCATAGACCCCGAGCTGAACGCGTTCCGCAAGGTCATGGCGGAGCGGGCGCTCGTCGACGCCCAGCAGGCTGACGGGCGGCGGGGGGCGGGCGACGACCGGCCGCTGCTCGGGGTGCCGATCGCGGTCAAGGACATCGACGACGTCACGGGCGAGGTCACGCGCTTCGGCACAGATGCGTTCACCAAGCCGGCCGCTCAGGACAGCGAGCTGGTCAGGCGTCTGCGGGCGGCGGGTGCGGTCGTGATCGGCAAGACGAACACCCCGGAGCTCGCGATCATCGGCGACACCGAGGGCCCGGCGTTCGGCATCACGCGCAATCCGTGGGACACGGACCGGAGCCCGGGCGGCTCGAGCGGCGGAAGCGCCGCCGCGGTGGCCGCGGGCCTGTGCGCCGCCGCCACCGCCTCCGATGGCGCCGGCTCGATTCGGATCCCGGCGTCGAACTGCGGCCTTGTCGGGCTCAAGCCGACCCGCGACCGCATCCCGTTCAGTCCGGAGGGCCACTGGTACGGGATGAGCGTCGGCGGCTTCGAGGCGCGCAGCGTGCGCGACACGGCCCTGCTGATGTCGATCGGCGCCGCGGACGACTCGCTCGAGGACGCCCCCTCCCGGCCCGCGGAGCGCCTGAACGTGGCGGTTTCGGCGAAGCCGGTTCTTCCCACGCGCGTTCACGCGGACGTCAAGCGCATCGTCGACGAGACCGCCGGACGGCTGGGGTCGCTCGGGCACGAGCTGGAGCGGAGCGACCCGCCGTATCCGCTTCTGAGCCCGGCCGTGACCCGCTACCTCGCCGGGCACGCGCAGGACGTGGACGAGCTGGTCGAGCGTCCCGAGCGCCTGCAGCGTCGTACGAAGGGCTTCGCGCGCATGGGCCGCGCGCTCCGTCCCCTGCTCGGCTGGGCCCTTCGCGAGGACGACACCGGGCGCATGCGGCCCTTCTTCGAGCGACACGATGTGCTGCTCGCGCCCGTGGCCGCGGTACCTCCCGTGCGGGCCGGGCAGTGGGAGGGTCTCGGGGCCGAGCGCACCCTGCTCGGCATGGTGGTGGCCTATCCGTTCGCCCTCGAGTGGAACCTGACGGGCCAGCCCTCGATCTCCGTGCCGGCGGGCATGAGCGGCGATGGTCTGCCGATCGGCATGCAGCTCGTGGGCCGCCACAACGAGGAGGCGACGCTCCTCGGGCTCGCCGCCCAGCTCGAGGCCGAGCTCCGCTGGACGGACCGTAGGCCGCCCCTCTCGTAAGTAGCCTCCCGCGCGTGCGCCAGCTGCGCATTCACGACACGCTGAGCGGCGAGGTCGTCCCGGTCGAGCCGAGCGACGGCCGCCGCATCGGGATCTACGCCTGCGGCCCGACCGTCTACGGGCGGATTCACGTGGGGAACGCGCGTCCGTACGTCGTCTTCTCGCTCCTCAAGCGCTTCCTCGAGCACGAGGGCTACGGCGCGACGCTGGTCGTGAACATCACCGACGTGAACGACAAGATCTACGACGCGGCCCGCGAGCGCGGCGTGCCCAGCGCGGAGCTCGCGCGCGAGATGACGGCCGGCTACGTCGAGGACACCGACCGGCTCGGCCTCGGCCGCCCGGACGAGGAGCCGAAGGCCACCGAGACGATCGCCGCGATCGTCACGCTGATCAAGGACCTCGTCGACTCGGGCCACGCCTACGAGCGCCGCGGCGACGTGTACTTCCGCGTCGCGTCCTTCGATGGCTACGGCAAGCTCTCGAACCGCCCGCTCGAGGAGATGCAGCAGGGCGAGGGCGACGACGCCGCCGAGCTGAAGGAGGCGCCTCAGGACTTCGCGCTCTGGAAGGCGCGCAAGGAGGGCGAGGACACCTGGTGGGAGTCGCCCTGGGGCGACGGCCGCCCGGGCTGGCACATCGAGTGCTCGGCGATGGCCGAGGCGGTGCTGGGCGTGCCGTTCGAGCTGCACGGCGGCGGCTCAGACCTCGTCTTCCCGCACCACGAGAACGAGATCGCGCAGACCGAGGCGGCGCGCGGCAAGCCGCTCAGCCGCGCGTGGATGCACAACGGCATGGTGCAGATGGGCGAGGAGAAGATGGCGAAGTCGGTGGGCAACATCCGCCTCCTCCACGGCGCGCTCGACGAGTTCGGGCGCGACGCCTTCGTCATGTGGATGGTCGGCGCGCACTACCGGAAGCCCGTGGCCTACACGGAGGAGGCGCTCGAGGACGCGGCCCGGGCGGTAGCGCGCGTGAAGGACGTGATCCGCCGGCTGGACCGGGACGCGCCCGGGCTCGATCACTACGTCGCCCCGTTCTTCGACGCCCTCGCCGACGACTTCAACACCCCGCAGGCCAGGGCCGTGCTGTTCGAGTGGGTCGCCGAGGCGAATCGGCGCATCGACGAGGGCGAGCCGGTCGGACCGGGCCGGCTCGGCGAGATGCTAGAGGCGCTGGGCCTGGAGTCGCTGCTCGAGGTGGAGGAGGAGGCGCCCGAGGAGATTCAGCGGCTCGCCGCCGAGCGTGAGGAGGCCCGTGCCTCGCGCGACTTCGACCGCGCCGACCAGATCCGCGAGCAGCTCGCCGACGCGGGCTGGGAGATCCGCGACACTCCGGAGGGCGCTCGCCTCTTGCGGGCGCCGCCACTCGAGCGTGGCTCGGGGGGCGGCGGTCAACAGCCGTGATCGTCTACGGGCGCAACGCCGTACGGGAGGCGCTTCGCGGGAAGCGGCGGGTGCAGCGGGTCTTCGCCACCGAGCGTGCCGCGCGCGAGGTCTGGCTGGGGGGCGTCGAGACGGTGGTCGCCGAGGCCTGGGAGATCGAGGAACGCTGCGGTTCCCCGGACCACCAGGGGCTGTGCGCCGAGGCGGGCCCGTATCCGTACGTCGACGCCGACTCCCTGCTCGACCCGGGCGACGCGCTTGTGCTGGCGCTCGACGAGGTCCAGGACCCGCACAACCTCGGCGCGATCGCCCGGGTCGCCGAGAGCGCGGGCTGCACGGGAGTCGTGCTGCCGGAGCGGCGATCGACCGAGGTGACGCCCGCGGTGTGCCGCGCCTCGGCCGGCGCCGTGGAGCACCTGGCGATCGCGCGCGTCGGGAATCTGGCCTCCTGGCTCGTGTCGGCCAAGGAGCGCGAGAGCCTGTGGGTGTACGGGGCGCAGGCGGAGGCGGCCGTTCCGTACCACCGTCCCGACTACAGCGGGCGCGTGGTCCTGGTGCTCGGAAGCGAGGGGCGCGGGCTCCGTCCGCGGGTGGCCGAGACCTGCGACGAGCTGGTGGCGCTGCCGAACAGAGGCCAGGTCGGCTCGCTGAACGTGTCCACCGCCGCCGCGGCGCTCGTGTACGGAATCTTGCATTTTCGAGGGGAAACCCTTGACAGGGCTCCATAACCGAGCATAATTCTCGTCGTTGTTCAGGCTGAAGTCGAGCTTTAGGCATGTCCGAGAGCCCGACCTCAGGAGACCTGACGCCAGGGGAGGTAGTGCGTCACCGAGGCCAAGGAGCCTTCGATGGCAGCTTCCCCGACTTTCCGTCCGGGCGCGTTCAAGTCTCACACTCAAGTTGAGCTTGATGATCATTACCTGATCGCGCTCGCGAAGCAGGGCAAGAAGGACGCCTACGACCGCATTGTCAAGCGGTATTACGGCTTCGTCCGGCTGAAGGCGTCGTCCTACTTCCTGATCGGGGGAGATGCGGACGACCTGATCCAGGAGGGCCTCGTCGGCCTCTACAAGGCGGTCCGCGACTACCGCTGGGACCGCGAGTCGAGTTTCCGGAACTTTGCCGAGCTCTGCATAACGCGGCAGATCATCACCGCGGTGAAGACCTCGACCCGCAACAAGCACACGCCCCTGAACGAGTACGTGTCGTTCTCGCAGACGCCGGCGGCGGGCGGGGGCGAGGGCGACCCGACGCTCGACGAGCTGCTTCCGGGCCCAACCGCGCACGACCCCGTGAACCAGGTGATCTCCTCCGAGGAGCTCCACAGCCTGGTTGCCTGCCTGTCGAGCGTGCTCTCGGAGCTCGAGAGCTCGGTGCTGTCGCTCTACCTCGACGGCCACAGCTACGAGGCGATCGCCGAGCGGCTCGAGTGCGACACGAAGACGGTCGACAACGCGCTCCAGCGCGTGAAGCGGAAGGTCGGCGCGCACCTCAGCTCGCGCGAAGTGCTGCTGTAGGAACGGCGCTTTGCCAGGGCGCGCCCAGGCCTTGGGCGCCCGGCGCGGTGATCCGATCCGATCGGGAAGATGCATTCACGCTCCGCCCTCGCAGTGCTGCTGTTGGCTGCGCTCTGGCCGCAGCCCGCGTCGGAGCAGCCGAAGCCGACCAGGCCAGTGCACAGGATGGCCGTCGTGCGCAGCTCGGTGCCGCTCCGGGCGCGCCCGAACGGCCGCGTGGTCGCGCGCGCCGGCCCGCGCACCGAGTTCGGCTCCAGGCGCGTGCTGAGCGTCGCCTCGCAGCGGGGGCCGTGGCTCGGAGTGGTCGCCACGGAGCGGGCGAACGGTCGGCTGGCATGGGTTCACCGGGAGAACCCGGGGCTGGCCTTCCGGCGCACCGCCTACTCGCTTCACGCCGACCTGTCCGGGCGCTGGCTCGAGCTGCGCAAGGGCGGCCGGCGGATCCGCCGCTTCGACGTCGCGATCGGTCGGCCCGGCTCCGAGACGCCGACCGGCCGCTTCGCCGTGACCGACAAGCTGAGCGGCTCGAGCTACGGCCCCTACTACGGCTGCTGCATCCTCGCGTTGAACGGCCACCAGCCGAAGCTTCCGGCGGGCTGGCAGGGCGGCGACCGCCTGGCAATCCACGGAACCAGCTCACCCGGCACGATCGGCGCCGCGGCCTCGGCAGGCTGCTTGCGCGCGGCGGACGCCGATCTGCGAGTTCTCATGCGCCGCGTGCCGCTCGGAATCCCAGTGTTCATCCGGAATTGAGTTTCTAAACCGTTTCCGCAGGGGGTCGACTGGGTACGGGTGCCGAGCGCCCAGAGAAGGCGCGTACCAAAGGAGGAGAGATGATCGGAATCCTGCTTACGGTGCTGGTGGCGGCCCTGGTGTACCTGATTCTCGCGGCAATCACCGGCTCGGCCATCGTGGCCATCATCGGCGCGGTGCTCGTGCTGATCGCCGGAATCCCGAGCGGAGGCTTCGGCTTCGGAAGCCGTTGGGGCGGCAGCCGCACCTACTAGCCGCAGTGCCGGCAAACTGACTGACCACCGGGCCCCGCACTGCGGGGTCCGCGTCGTCCTATGCTCTCCGGAGGCTGCCCGCCTAGCTCAATTGGCAGAGCACTTCACTTGTAATGAAGAGGTTGCCGGTTCGATTCCGGCGGCGGGCTCTTAGGCCTCGGCCGCTCCCACCGCCGCATGCTCGATGTTGCCGTGGCCGTTCGATGAGGCCGGCACTCCCTCGAGGGGCTCGAACTCGGTCTCGTCGTTGAGGCGGCGCTCCAGCTCGGACAGCACGACGCCGAACAGCAGGTGGCGCCAGGCGGCCTGGGCGAAGGCGCGGCGATTGTTCGCAAGCGGCTCGAGCTCGTTGCGGGCCGGGTGGTGGCGGTCGACCAGCGCGCCGAGTGGCCAGAAGCCGAAGTGCTCGGCCATCGAGGCTGCCACTCCTGCCACCACGGGCGGCCCGGGGACCAGGGGGCGCGCCAGCGCGTAGACGGCTCCGAACATCGCCCCGTTCGCCACGTGCAGGCCCAGCCCGGCCGCCGGCCACGCGGGCCCGCGCGTGACGAGCTTGCCGAGCAGTTCGACGTCGTCGTAGCGCGAGCCGAACACTCGCTTGTCGAGCGGTTGCTGCACGGCCCACGCGGCTGCCGCCGCGGCCCCTGCCAGGGCTCCGTTCACTGGTCTTCGAAGCTCCATCCGGAGCAGCCTAACGCCCGGATGGGCGCGCGGGCGACACGAGGGCGCCGAAATGCGTAACGCGAGCGTCCGACCCGGGTAGGTCTTCCCGATGGCGTCACGCCCCCTGGAGCGATACCACGAGCGCACGCGCGGCCGCGGCGTCAACCCGTTCGTGTACTGGCCGGTGCGCTGGGTCGTGAAGCCGGCCATCCTGGTCTACTTCCGCCTCCGCAGGCGCGGCATCGAGCACGTCCCCGACGGCGGAGTGATCCTCGCGTCGAACCACCGCAGCTTCCTCGACCCGTTCGCGATCGGCTGCTGCATCGGCCGGCCGATCTACTTCGTCGCGAAGCGCGAACTATTCAAGAACCCGCTGCTCGGCTGGCTCCTCAACTGCCTCGGCGCCTTCCCCGTCAAGCGAGGGCAGTCCGACGAGGAGTCGATGGCCACCGCCCTCGCGCTGCTCGAGCGCGGCCAGGCCGTCGTGATCTTCCCCGAGGGCACCCGCATCCGCACGGGGTCGCTGGCGCGGCCGAAGCGCGGTGTCGGGCGCCTGGCCCTCCAGAGCGGCAAGCCGGTGGTTCCGATCGCGGTGACGAACTCGGAGCGCGCCCGCAGCGGCTGGCGGATCAGACCGGTCAAGGTCCACATCCGCTGCGGGCCGCCGCTCACCTTCCCGCGCGTGGAGGAGCCATCCCCGTTCCTGGCGGGCGAGGTCACCGAGCGGATCTGGCCCTGCGTCGAGCTCCAGTGGGAGTGGCTGGGCGGCCTGCCGCCGCTCCGCACCGCCGCCGTCGTCGGCGCGGGCTCGATGGGCACCGCGGCCGCGGCTGTGCTGACGCGCGCCGGGCTCGAGGTCCAGCTCGGATGCCGCACCGGTGCGCAGGCCGAGGCGCTCCGCGCCGGTCGCGAGAACACGCGCTACCTGCCGGGGCTCGAGCTCGACGGGAGCATCGACGTCAAGACCGTCCCGGAGATCGAGTTCGCGGGCGTGGATCTCGTGGTGCTCGCGGTACCGTGCGCGAGCCTTCCCGCCGCGGTCGGAGAGATCGGCGCGCGCATGGGCGACCGCTCGGCCGTCCTCGTCGCCTCGAAGGGGCTCGTTCCGCCGCTCGGCACAACGCCCGCGGCCTTCGTGTCGGAGCGCGTGCGCGCCCGCGCGGTCGCGACGCTCGCCGGCCCGGCGCATGCGCGTGAGGCCATCGAGCTCGGCGCGTCGGTGGTGGTCGCCACCCACGACGCCGACCTCCGCCGCCAGCTGCGCGACCTGCTCGACGCGGGCGGCCTGACGGTCCACGTGACCGACGACGTGACCGGCGCCGAGCTGGCCGCGTGCGCGAAGAATGCAGCGGCGCTCGCCACGGCAGCGGCGGCGCCCCGCGGCGCCAACCTCGCCGGCGCAGCCGCGGGACGCGTCTTCTCGGAGATCCACGAGCTCGCCATCGCGAGCGGCGCGCGCAGCGAGACCTTCGCCGGGCTCGC
>JBKPBS010000082.1:0-10310 GCA_046726915.1 Actinomycetota bacterium | reverse complement strand
GTGAGGAACGCCGCGTGAGCGTGAGCGTCGACGCGACCTCGCGCGATGGGCAAACCGAGAACGTGATCGCGGAGACGCCCGGTGGGAGCGCGGACCAAGTCGTCATGGCCGGCGGGCACCTCGACTCCGTGCAGGGCGGGCCGGGCATCGACGACAACGGCAGCGGCGCTGCGACGCTGATCGAGGCCGCGGAGGCGATCGGCCCGGATCCGCCCGGGGCGAAGATGCGAGTCGCCTTCTGGGCGGCGGAGGAGCTTGGCCTCCTCGGCTCACGTGGCTACGTCAACTCGCTCGACACGGACGAACGCCGGCGCATCGTCGCCTACCTCAACTTCGACATGGTCGGCTCGCCGAACGCCGTCCCCGCCGTCTACGCGGACGGCGATCCCGAGCTGGCCGACGTGCTGCGTCAGGCCGCCGGGGGTCGTCTCGGCGAGGTCACGGTCGGCCAGGCATCCGACTACACGTGGTTCCAGGTCTCCGGCATCCCGATCAACGGCCTCTACACCGGCTCGAGCGAGGCGGCCCCCGGCGGCGGTGCCCGCGACCCCTGCTACCACCTGGCCTGCGACACGATCGACAACGTCAACCGTCCGGTTCTCCTGCGAATGGCGAAGGCGACGGCGCGAGCGCTTCGCACCCTCTCGGCACGTCACAACCATCAGGCGAAGTAGAAGACCAGCCCGAAGACCGCGTACAGCGACAGCAGCTGCACGCCCTCGAACCAGTTGGACTCGCCCTCCTGGGTCACGAGGTTCCCGATCAGCACGGCGAACAGCAGAGCGCCCAGCTCGTAGCCGTTGAAGACGAGCGCCATCGGGTCCGGTCCGACCATGAACGAGACCAGCACCAGCACGGGCGCCACGAACAGCGCGATCTGGGCGCTCGAGCCGAGCGCGATGTTCACGGCGAGGTCCATCTTGTCCTTGGCCGCCACCAGCACCGCGACCCAGTGCTCGGCCGCGTTGCCGACGATCGCCACGATGAAGACGCCGACGAAGAACTCCGACAGCCCGATGTCCTCCGCCGCCTCGCTGATCGATCCGACGAGGATCTCGCTCATCACGCCCACCGCCACTGCCGCGAGGGCGAGGTAGAGCGCAGCGCGCCGGACCGGCCAGTGGTGGAGCTCCTCCTCCGCCTCGTCGCCGTATGGGTTAAAGACCGCGCGGTGCGTGCGCAGCGAGAACCAGAGCCCCGCCGCGTAGCTCACGAGCAGCACGACGGCCACGCCGGCCGAGAGCTTCTCCAGGTCGGAGCCGAAGTCCACGCGGTCCTCGGCAACCTTGGGCAACCCGCCGCCGTGGATCAGCTGGAACAGAGCAGGGGCGATCAGCGCCGCCAGCGCGAGCATCAGCATCGCGGACTGCGCGTTCGCCGCGGTCCGGCTGAACGTCTGCTTCTCGCGCGACCACCCGCCCACGAGCATCGCCGCGCCCATCACGAGCAGCACGTTGCCGATGATCGAGCCGACGATCGACGCCTTCACGACCTCCTGGAGCCCCTCGATCAGCGCGAAGAAGGCGATGATCAGCTCGGGCGCGTTGCCGAACGTCACGTTGAGCAGCCCGCCGATCCCGGGACCGGTGCGCGCGGCGATCGCCTCGGTCGCCTCGCCCATCACCGCCGCGCACGGGATCACGCCCAGCGCGGCCGCGCCGAACACGATCACCGGATTCGCATGCGCGAGCTCGACCGCGATTGCGACCGGAATGAAGACCCCCAGCCAGTAGACAGGACGCATGGCGCGCCAACCTTAAGGGGTACAGTCGGAGCAGAGGGTTGATCGACCACGTCAACAATTTGAAGCTGCAGCATCTGGTCGAGCTCTCCAAGCTGGGCGATCGCTGCGCGGGCATCGAGGAGGAGATCGCAGGCTGGCTCGCGGAGCACGACGTGGTGTTTGCCGGCAACACGATCCCGTTCGTGCTCATGCCGCACTTCGTCTCGCCCGGCCAGCTGCGCCGGGTTAAGCGCGCCGTGGCGTGCCTGTCGGCGGTGCTCGACCGCTTTTGCGACGCGTACGCCGAGGACGAGCGCCTGCGAGAGGAGCTGGCCGTCCCGGCCGCCGAGGATGCGCTGATCCGGCTCGACCCGGGCTTCTCGCGGCCGCTCCGGATCTGCCGGCTCGATGCCTTTCTCCAGGGCTACGACGTGAAGTTCCTCGAGTTCAACGCCGATTCGCCGGCCGGCATCGGCTACACGGACGTGTTGCACGAGGGGCTCGCGCGAGCGATCTCGCTTCCGCGCGTCAGCGCCGAGTTCGAGACCGCGTACACGCCGATGCTGCCGGTGCTGGTGGAGACCCTGATGTCGGCCTACCGCGAGCTGCGCGGCGATCGCAGCGAGCTGCCGGAGACGCCACGGCTGGCGCTCGTGGACGTGGCGGGCAGCCCGTCCGTGCCGGAGTTCCGGATCACCTGCGAGGCGGCGAGGCAGGCGGGCATCGAGGCGCTCCACGCGACGCTAGACGAGGTCGAGTACGACGGGTCGCTCCTGCGCGTGCAGGGCGAGCCGGTGCACCTCGTCTACCGGCGCGCGCTGCTCGAGGACCTCCCGGAGGGCGACCTGATCGCCGCGGCGCGCGACCGCCGCGCGGCGGTGGTGAACCCGTTCCGCGCCCGCGTGGCGAACAACAAGAAGCTGTTCGCCCTGCTTGGTGACCCGCGCTTCGCGCACCTCGTGGCGGAGGGGGAGCGCCAGGTGATCGCCGAGACGATCCCCTGGACGCGCGTGCTGCGCGAGGGGCGCGCCGCCTACGGGGACTGGGTGGTGGACCTGCTCGCGTTCGTGTCCGACAACCGCGAGCGGCTGGTGCTGAAGCCGGCCTCGGACTACGGCGGGCACGGCGTGTCGCTCGGGATGGAGACCTCGCAGGCCGACTGGGACCGGCTGATCGAGGAGCACGCGGGGAGCGGCGACTACGTGGTGCAGGAATACGTGCCCGTGCCCGAGGAGATGTTCCCTACTGTTGAGGACGGCCATGTGCACATGCGCCTGAAGCGGTTCAACATCAACCCGTTCGGGCTCGGTGGCCGCTACGCGGGGATGATCACGCGGATCTCGGATCAGGCCGTGATCAACGTCTCGGCCGGCGGCGGGCTCCTGCCCAGCGTGGTCGGCAGGCACCGCGAACGACTGTTGGCAGAAGAGGAGAGGCCGGACGATGAGACCGCTTGGCTACGACGTTGACGACAACGCCATCCGCTTCTCGAACTACTTCCACGTGCTGCGCGAGCTCGTGCACTTCACGAACGGGTGGATGCCGCTCGAGCCGAGCTGGGAGCGCAAGTACGCGCTCGGCGACCACGTGCATGACGATGCCCGCGCGCTGACCAAGATCAAGCGCCGCCTCTACGAGCTGCGGCATCCGAGCGAGTACCCGGGCTCGCCGTCGTCCGAGCTGGCCGAGCTGCTCGACCGGATGGCGGGCGCCGCCAGCGCGCAGGAGTACCTGACGGTCGCGTACACCGAAGCGAAGCCGGCGCTCGTGCGAGCGATGCGCATCCAGCTCGAGAACCTCGACCCGGTGGCCGACGAGCCGTCGCTGCGGCTGCTCACGCAGATCGTGGAGCGCCAGGAGCGCCATACGGAGGGCCACGGCCGCTTCGACGCCGACATCGGCGCGTTCCCGGTCGAGCTCCGGACGGAGCCGCGCGAGCTCAGAATCCTGCCGCCGCTCGAGGAGCCGCTGCGCGACGACTTCGTCGAGGTCACGGAGAGCGGCGACCCCTATCTCTCGCGCGAGCTCTACGTGAACGGGGCCGAGAACCACGTGCCGGTCGAGCGCGAGGAGCAGCAGCACTTCTTCCACGGTCTGATGGACGCGGAGCTTTCCGCCGCCGAGCTGATGGCGCGCAACTCGCACGAGCACCCCGAGATGCCGTGGGACTTCCACGTGGACATGGCGCGCCAGAACTGGGACGAGATGCGCCACGCGCGGCTGCACGACCTGCTGATGAAGGACGAGCTCGGCTGCGCGTGGGGCGACTTCCCGGTCGGCTTCTCGTACTTCAAGTCGATCTACGCATACGACCTGCTGGGGCGCCTGTGCCTCTTCAACGGCACGAGCGAGCAGCGGGCAATGTGGCGCCACTCGCACCGGCGCAAGACGCTGATGGAGCTCGGGCAGCAGCGCGTGGCCCTCGTGTTCGACTACCTCCTCGCCGACGAGGTCCCGCACGTGCACAACGGCGTGCGCTGGGGCTCCCACCTCCTCGGCGGGAGCGAGCGCGCCTACCGCGACAAGGTCCGTGAGCTGCGCGCGGAGCTGGACGAGACGGGCGCGCCGGCGTCGGCTTAGGCCCGGCCCGTCGGCCTAGATGTCGCCGGCTTCCTCGTCCGGCTCGGGCGGGCGATTCTCGTCGTCGTCGACGAAGTCGTCGTCCTCGCTCGCGCTGATCTCGGCGGTGCGGCCATCGCCGCCGTGGTAGGTGGCCTGGAACGTCTCGAGCAGCTCGTCGCGGCGCGCCTCGTCCACCGGCACCTCGTCGGCGATCAGCACCCAGTCAGCGCCCTCGAACTCCTCCAGGTTGAAGATCTCGCCGTCGATTGAGGGGGAGTCGTCGACAACGACCATGATCTCGGTCTGGGGGTTGAGGTAGCAGCCCGGGCGCAGCAGGACGTCCTCGAGATCGAAGCGGCGTTCGTCGGCCATTAGGGCCAGCCTATACCCGCAGATGGGGCGAATTCACCCCTCTAGGTCACCCAGCTGCCGGTCGATCTCGGCCTCCACGTCGAGCGGCTCCTTGCCCTGCCGGAGGCGGCGCTCGTTGCGGGCGATCACGAGCTGGCGCACCTCCTCGCGAAGCGCGGGATCGCCCGAGCCCGGAGCCGCGGACGTGAGCGCCGCGAGCTCCGCGTCGATGTCGAGCGGCGCCTCACCGCGCGCCTCGCGCCTGAGCGACTTCGCCTCCAGCATCTGGCGGATCTCCTCCTGGGTCTCGGCCGCGGTCGCGGCGGCGGCCGGCCGGTCGCGCTCCATCTCGAGGTCGCTGCGTCCCAGGCCCGTGTAGATGCGGCCGCTGCCCCAGTACGACACCGCCGCCACGAGCACGGCGATCACCGAGACCGCTATCAGGACGGTGCCGAAGACATCCATGCGCTTAGTCTGAAGTCATGTGGAAGCGGCTGCGCCGCCGAACCTTCGCGCCCGGCCGCCCGGCCGTCTACCCCGATCAGATCGGGCTTCTGGTCATCACCGTCGTCGCACTGGCCGCCGGTACCTACGTGGTCGCGCGCTTCCTGCTGTAACCTCCGGGTAGGTCGTTGACTGACGAGTCAATCAGAGGAGCTTCAAGCAGTGGTCGACTTCACGCTTTCCGACGAGCAGAAGGACATTCGCCAGCTCGCCCACGACTTCGCCGAGAAGGAGATCCGGCCGGTCGCCTGGGAGCTGGACAAGGACTCCACCTTCCCCCACGAGATCATCAAGCAGGCCTGGGAGCTCGGCCTGATGAACAACCACATTCCCGAGGAGTACGGCGGCCCGGGCCTCGACTTCCTCACGGGTTGCCTCATCGAGGAGGAGCTCGGCTGGGGCTGCTCCGGCATCGGCACGTCGCTGATGTGCAACGGCCTCGCGACCGCTCCGGTGATCCTCGGCGCGTCCGATGAGGTGAAGAAGGAGTTCCTCGGCAGGCTCACGGAGGAGCCCAAACTCGCCTCGTTCTGCCTGACGGAGCCGGACGCGGGCTCGGACGTCTCCGGGATGCGAACGACCGCAGTGAAGAAGGGCGATCGCTACGTCATCAACGGGACGAAGTGCTTCATCACCAATGGCTCGCACGCCGACTGGTACACGGTCTACGCGAAGACGGACAAAGAGGCCGGCCACCGCGGCATCTCGGCGTTCGTCGTGCCGCGTGAGGTCGACGGCGTGACCGTCGACAAGAAGGAGGACAAGCTAGGACAGCGCGCCTCCGACACGGCGATGATCTCGTTCAACGACGTCGAGGTCCCCGCCGAGAACCTGATCGGCGAGGAGAACAAGGGCTTCAAGCTCGCGATGATGACGCTCGACCGCACGCGCCCTGGCGTGGCGGCTATGGCGGTCGGCATCGCGAACGCCGCCTTCGAGTTCGCCCGCGACTACGCCAAGGAGCGCGTCCAGTTCGGCGTGCCGATCGCGATGCACCAGGCGATCCAGTTCATGATCGCCGACATGGCGACGAAAGTGGAGGCGTCGCGGCTGATGGTGTGGAAGTCGGCCGTGGAGCTCGACCAGGGCAAGCGGAACACGCTGATCAGCTCGCACGCCAAGCGCTTCGCCGCGGACAGCGCGATGGAGGTGACCGTCGACGCCGTGCAGGTCTACGGCGGCTACGGCTTCATCAAGGAGTACCCCGTCGAGAAGCTCATGCGCGACGCGAAGATCATGCAGCTCTACGAGGGCACGTCGCAGATCCAGCGGCTCGTCATCGCGCGCGAGGTGCTGATGCCTCGCCGCGTCGAGGAGCCGGCTGCGGCCGCTGCCTAGTTAGACGTAACAATGTCCGCCAGAGATGGCGGGCAAGAAATCCCAGCGCAGCCGGGAGGCGGTCCGTGAGGCGGTTGCGCAGGCCGGGGGCATAGAGGAGGCTGTCGCTCCCGGCAGGCGGGCGCAGGACCCGTTCACGGGCGAGCTCCGCCGGCGCGCGGTCCTCCAGTTGCTGGTTCTGCACCTGATCAACGAGGGGCCGAGCTACGGCAACCAGCTGATGGAGCGGATCGGCGGCATGACGGCCGGCGTTCTCTCGGTCAACCCGAACACCATGTACCCGCTGCTTCGCCAGCTCGAGGGCCGGGGGCTGATCGAGGGGCAGTGGGAGCACCCCGAGCGGCGCTCGCGCCGCTACTACTCGCTCACGGACGAAGGCCGAGCCGAGTACGCGCGGCTGGTCGAGGACGTGCGGCCCTTCTTGGATGCGGTGAAGGAGTCGATCGACGAGATCGTCCAGGAGGTCTACGGCCGGTGAGGCGCGCCAGCGCGCGGGACACGCTGCCACTTACGCCGCCGGAGGTGCTGCGGCTGTGGTCGGACGTCGAGCGCTGGCCGAGCTTCGTTGAGGGCTTCGCACACCGCCTCGAGCTCACCGAGGCGTGGCCCGAGCCGGGCGGGCGGGTCGTGTGGGAGTCCACGCCGGACGGGCGCGGGCGCGTCACCGAGACCGTGACCGAGAGCGCGCCAGACCGCTTCTCCACGCAGGTCTTCGAGAAGGCGCTCATGGGCACGCAGACGCTCCGCGTGCTACCCGCGAGCGACGGCTCCGAGGTTGAGCTGAGCCTCGAGTACGAGCTCGCCAGGTACGGGCCGCTCGGCGGCGTGGCGG
Source organism: Actinomycetota bacterium (assembly GCA_046726915.1). Lineage (GTDB taxonomy): Bacteria > Actinomycetota > Thermoleophilia > Solirubrobacterales > Thermoleophilaceae > JACVRW01. The sequence goes on along the minus strand of JBKPBS010000082.1, from coordinate 3,000 downwards.
ACGCTCTCTTCATCAGGCGCGCCCTCCGCGACGCCCTCCGCCGCACCCTCTTCCGCTTCGGAGTGGAGGCGGAGGAGGAGGCCCAGCTCCGTTAGCCGTCCTGCCTGGGGCGGCCATACGAAGCTCTAGCCAGGACGGTCGGACCGGAGGAGCGGGCGGAGCTCGGTCAGCATGAGGGTTGGGTCCTCCATTACGTCGCCGTAGCTGTAGCGGCGGAACTCGTCACCCCGGGCCCGGGCCTCGCGTTCGCGGCGGCGGTCCTGCTCCCACGAGTGGCGTGAGTTGTGGAACCGGTAACTGTCGAGCTCCACAGTCCCGGTACTCCGGCCAGCGGCAATCGACTCGGCGGCCACCGGCCGGGCGGTTGGTGATCGGAAGCGAGAGCCCGTCCTCGCGTACGAGGTTCAGGAACACGGCCTCGAGCTTGCTGAGCGTGACGTTGACATCGCCGTGGATGACGCGGCGGAGCTTTCGGGCACCTAGGATGTTGGGCCGCTGCACGAGTACGGCTTCGACCTGGGCGGGGGTCGTGCGGTGGCGGACTCCGGCCTCGTGGCACGCGCGGGCCAGCGCTTCTGCGGCAAGCTCGGCGGCAATGTCGACGAGCGTGCGCGGCACGGTTGTGACCGGAATCCCGCGGACGAGCGTGGCGTCGTGGGCATTGAGGAAGCGGCAGCGATGGGTCCTGACTCCCTCAATGCGCCGTTCAGTCCGAGCCGTCACCTCGGGTATCGGAGGACTCCCCTTCAGGATCCCCAGCAGATACCCGGCCGCCAGCCCACTCAGGAGCGCGCCCTCCCCGGCAGCAAAGACGGCGGCCAGGTAGGTGGCCTCGACGCTGGGCGCCCGATGCCCGACGCGGTAGACGCTTCGGTGCACTCGGATCAGATCGCCGCGCCGCAGCCGAGACGCGATTTCGTTGCGCGTCACGCCGGCCTGAAACAGCTGCACGCGCGTCACGACGCCATGCTGAGCGACCGCCATCCGGGCTAGTTCCTCTTCGACTGTCCTGTCTTGGGCTGGCATATGCAGCCTTAAGCAGGACGGTCGACGAATTCGCCCCCGTTGGGCGGCCCTCCGATAGCCTCCGCCGCCATGTTCGTCTTCAAAGCCGCCGTGGTGGGGGCAGGCACGATGGGTGGCGAGATAGCCCAGGTGGTGGCCTCGGCCGGCATTCCGGTCGTCCTCAAGGACGTCAAGCAGGAGTTCGTGGACACGGGCCTCGAGAAGGCCCGGCAGGTGACCGAGGCGCAGCTCGGGAACCTCGTCAATAAGGAGAAGATCACCCAGGAGGACGCCGACTCACAGCGCGAGGAGATCCTCGGGCGCATCACCGGCACTACCGGCTACGACGGCTTCGGCGACGTGGACTTCGTCATCGAGGCGGTGCCGGAGCGCATGGAGATCAAGCAGGCGGTCTTCGCCGAGCTCGACGAGGTCACCCCGGGTCACGCGATCCTCGCGTCGAATACCTCGTCGCTCTCGATCACCGAGATGGGCGAGGCGACGCTTCGGCCCGACAAGGTGGTCGGCTTCCACTTCTTCTGGCCCGCCTCGATGATGCGGCTGGTCGAGGTGATCGAGGGGGACGACACCTCGGACGAGACTCTCCAGGCCGCGGCGAACTTCGCCCAAGCGATCCGCAAGACGGCGGTGCGCTGCGGCGAGGTGCCGGGGTTCGTGGTCAACCGGATCCTGATCTCCTCGGCGTCGGAGGTCTGGCGCGTGACCGAGGAGGAGGAGCTCGACCCGCTCGAGGTCGACAAGGTCATCAAGGAGTCGGGCACGATCCCGATGGGGCCGTTCTTCCTTGCCGACCTGTCAGGGCTCGACATCGCCCTTCATACGGCCGAGCACCTGCACGACTCGTACGGCGATCGCTTCTACGTTTCGAAGCGGATGAAGGAGCTGGTGGAGGCGGGGCACCTCGGCCAGAAGACCGGGAAGGGGTTCTATGAGCACGGCTAGCGCGCAGGGCGGCGTGGCGACGATCGTCGACCGGATGGGCCTCAAGACCCTGGTCGAGTCGTGTCTGGTGCTCGAGGAGGGCGTGGCCTCCGCGAAGGACATCGAGATGGGGATGATGATGGGCGCGGGCATCCTGCCCGGCCCGTTCACGCGCGCCGACGAGGCGGGCCTCGACACGATTCTGGAGCAACTCGAGAGAGCACAAGCCGAATGGGGCGACGCTTTCGAGCCTCCCTCGGTGCTCAAGCGGTTGGTGGCACAAAACCGCCTGGGCAAGAAGAGCGGCCAGGGCTTCTTCCCCTACCCGCAGCCGGATGCCGGCGACCAGCGCGAGACGGTCCTCCTGGAGACGCGCGGCGACATCGCGATCGCATGGTTGAACCGACCACCGGCGAACCCCCTCTCACCGCAAGCCGTTCGCGACCTCATCGACCTATGGAACTCCATTGACGGCAAGGCGCGGGCGCTCGTGATCGCCTCGTCGAACATCTTCACCTTCAGCGCCGGGGCCGACATCAAGGAGTTCACGAAGATGTCGCCCGATGCCGAGGGCGCCGAGCTCGTGGAGTCGGCGCACCGGTTCATGCGCGGGATGGAGCAGTCGTCGACCGTGACCATCGCCGCGGTGAACTCGATCGCGTTCGGCGGCGGGTGCGAGCTCGCGATGGCGTGCGACTTCCGGATCGCGGCCGAATCCGCCACCTTCGGCCAGCCGGAGATCAACCTCGGGATCATCCCGGGCTTCGGCGGGACCCAGCGGCTGCCGCGGCTGGTGGGCGAGTCGAAGGCGCTCGAGATGAACCTGACCGGCGACCCGATCGACGCCTACGAGGCGCACCGCGTCGGCCTGGCGAACCAGGTGGTCCAGGATCACGAGCTGTTCGACACGGCTCTGTCGTGGGCGCGGAAGCTGAGCGAGCAGGCGCCGATTGCCATCGAGGAGATCAAGAAGCGGTCTGCGCAGCCTGATCTGGATGAGGGACTTCGCACCGAGAGCGAGGGCTTCGCGCGCGCCTTCGGGTCGGCGGATGC